>JACVSB010000093.1 GCA_014534155.1 Thermoleophilia bacterium | reverse complement strand
GGGGCCTCCGCGAGCGGGAGCTCGCGCGCTCCCAGCGAGGCGAGCACGATCCGCGGCCCGTACCAGTGCACGGTCGCAGCCATGAGGAGGGAGACGACAAAGAAGAGTGACGCGATTCGAAAGCCGCCGACCCACCAGCCGAACGCGGTCAGGGCCGCGACGAACCCGCCGAGGAGAAGCCACGCCTTCGCGACGTTCCGGGAGGCGTGGAGCGCGATGCGCACGACGTTAGGCCTGGCTCACGGCTCGTCGTCGGCGTCGTCCGGCTCGGAGTCCGTCAACCCGCGCGGCGGCCAGTCGGGCTCGGGGGCGTCGCAGCGGCTGGAGCAGTGCAGCGAGGCCACGTTCTGGATGGGAATGAGGATGTGTCCGTTCAGCTCGAGGTGGACGACATCCTCGACGTAGCAGTACGCGGTCAAGGTGCCCTCCTGGTACTCGCCGCCGAACAGCGCCACCTCGACCGGCTCGCCCTTGTACTTCGCGGTGTAGTCGTCCACGGCGGCAGTCTAGATACGGCCCGGCCGGAGCCAGCGCTCCTCAACCGCCGGGCGTCGGCGGGCGCCGAGCGGCCTCCAGCCGCTCCTCGCGGTCGCGTGCGATCGCGTCGTCGATCGAGCCCGCCGGGCAGAGCTCGGTGAAGCTGCACGCGTCGTCCAGGCAGACGGCGGAGAGGCGCGCGTTCGGCTCCACGGGTCGCAGTCGCCGATACGTCTGGACGTCGAGCCCGAGTGCCGCGGCATGGATCGCGCGGATCGGCCCGCCGTGCGAGACCACGAGGACGGGTCGATCCCGGTGCTCGCGCGCGATCCGCTTCACCGCGGTGACCACGCGTGCGCTCATCGCCTCGTAGGTCTCGCCGTCCGGCCAGCCCGCGTACCCGTCGCTCCAGCGCGCGAACGCCTCCGGGAAGCGGCGCTCGGCCTGCGCCCTCGTCAGCCCGGCCCACGAGCCGACGTCCACCTCTCGCAGGTCGGCGTCGACGAGGTGGGGGACACCCTGTCGCTCGGCCACCGCTGCGGCCGTTGCGCGCGCCCGTTCGAGGTCGCTGGAGTAGACGGCGGCGAGCTCGGTCCCGTCGAGCCGCTCGGCGAGCGCGCGAGACTGTGCGCGCCCGCGCTCGTTCAACGGCCGGTCGGTGTGGCCCTGCCAGCGCCGCTCCGCGTTCCAGTCGGTTTCGCCGTGGCGGGCAAGCAGGACGGTGGCCACGCCGGCGTCGTTCCCGCTCGCCGCGATTCGCTAGCGCCGCCGGACGCCGAACTCGGCGGCCACGATCGTCGCCTGCGTAGGCCCGCTGTACGCGCCGAGGGGGTCGAGAGTCTCCACCGCGCCGACGCCCACCGACCGCCACCCCCGAGCGAGCAGGTTCCGCCGGTGGGGGCGGCTCCGGAGCCAAGCGTTCACGACCTGCCGCGCGGTGATCGTCGGGCCGCGCCAGTAGAGGTTCTCGCCGACGGACCAGGAGGTCCACGTTCCGGTGCCTGGCCAGAAGCGGCGGATCCAGCGCTCGAACGGTGTGCCGGTCGACCAGGCGTGGCTGAAGTAGCCGTGGTAGGCCATGTTCGTGACGTGCCTCGTGGCGGCGCGCTTGAGCGCAGCGCGTCCCGCGAGGACCGGCAGCCCGCGGGCCTTGCGAACGGCGTTCACGCGCGCGACGACGGCCAGCTCGAGCCGGTCTGCGGCGACGAGGCGGGGAGCGGCTCCCGCGCGCGAGGGGAGCGCGAGCGCCGCGGCGAGGCTCGCGAGCGCGAGCACGAAGGCGACCTGACGTGACCGCAGAGCCATACCGGCTGAGTCGGCAAGGGTGCGAGCAAGCTGAACCCGCACGGGGGTTATCGTCTCCCGGTGCGCCTCGGGCTGGAAGACCGCGTCTGCCTCATCACGGGCTCGACCTCGGGCATCGGGCTTGAGGTCGCCCGCCTCCTCGTCCGGGAGGGCGCCCGGGTCGCGGTCACAGGGCGGGCGGAGGAGCGGGTCGAGCAGGCACGCGTCGAGACTGGCGCGGCGCTCGCAGTGGCCGCCGACCTCGCCCACCGCGAGGCGCCGCATGCGCTCGTCGAACGCGTCGCGTCGGAGCTCGGCCCGGTCGAGTGTCTCGTGAACAACGTCGGCGTCGCCTACCAGCGCCCGTTCGACGAGGTGACGGACGATGACTGGACGCGCCTCTGGGAGCTGAACGTCCTGAGCTTCGTGCGCGCGATTCGCGCCGTCCTTCCGAGCATGCGCGCTCGCGGCTTCGGCCGCATCGTGAACGTCAGCTCGACGGCGGGCAAGCGCCCCTCCACGGGGATGCCGGACTACAGCGTGACCAAGGCGGCCGTCCTCTCGCTCTCCCGCCTCGTCGCCGACGAGTACGCCAAGGACGGGATCCTCTGCAACGCGGTGACGCCGGGCCCCACGGCCTCGCCCGCGTGGCTCGCGCCCGGCGGTCTTGCCGACCAGGCGGCCGAGCGGTCGGGGAAGACGCGCGACGACGTGCTCGCGGGCGTCGGTCGGGCCAGGCCGCTCGGCCGCCTGGCCGAGCCGGGCGAGATCGCTTCCGTAATCGTGTTCCTCTGCTCGGAGCGTGCGAGCTACGTTACGGGAGCCGCCTGGAGCGCAGACGGCGGGACGGTTCCGATCATCGTCTAGGCCGGCGGCTGAAGAGGAGCGAGGACGGGGATCAGCCGCGGCGCCGAGTACGCTGGAGCGGTGGAGACACTGGCACGTTCGGTCGCCGAGGAGTTCGAGACCGTGACCCGCGCGCGAGAGAGCGCCTGGCTCTTGCCGCTCGCCGTCCGGTCGTACGAGACGGCGGGGCGGGTGTCCCCCGAGGAGGAGTGCTCCCTGCGAACGCCGTTCCAGCGCGACCGGGACCGGATCGTGCATTCGAAGTCCTTCCGGCGCTTGAAGCACAAGACGCAGGTGTTCATCGACCCGCGCGGCGACCACTACCGGACCCGCCTCACCCACACGCTGGAAACTGCGGGGATCTCGCGAGCAGTCGCGCGCGCGCTACGCCTGAACGAGGATCTTGCCGAGGCGATCGCGCTCGGCCACGACCTCGGGCATACGCCGTTCGGACACACGGGGGAGGAAGCGCTCGACGAGGTTCTGCGGGAGCGGTTCGGCCGCTCCTTCCGGCACAACGAGCACTCGCTCCGCGTCGTCGACGTCCTCGAGCGTGACGGTCGAGGCCTGAACTTGACGTTCGAGGTCCGCGACGGGATCCTGCGGCACACCGGGCCGGACGAGCCGGTCACCCTGGAGGGGAAGATCGTCCGCCTCGTCGACCGCTTCGCCTACCTGAACCACGACATCGACGACGCGATCCGCGCCGGCGTCCTCGACGGTCAGGACCTGCCCGAAGGCGAGCTCGAGATCCTCGGTCCCACGGGATCGCGGAGGATCGACACGCTCGTCCACGACCTGGTCGAGCACTCGGCGCACGCGGGCGACGTCGTGCAGGGAGATGCGGTCGCGAGCGCTCTTGCGAACCTCCGGGCGTTCATGTTCGAGCGCGTGTACCTCGGCCCGGCGGCGGCCGGGCAGCGCGACCTCGCGCACCGGACGGTTCGCCGCGTCTTCGAGCATCTGCTCGAGCATCGCGCCGAGCTGCCCGCGGGCCGCCCCGGCGACCTCGCGCAGCGCGTGACGGACCACGTCGCCGGGATGACGGACCGCTTCGCGCTCGAGTACGCGGCGTAGATGGCGCTGATCAGGAAGTCGAGCATCGAGCAGGCGACGGCCACCGCCGACATGGTGGACATCGTCTCGGCGCGGACCGCCCTTCGGCGGGTCGGATCGCGCTGGGTCGGCCGCTGTCCCTTCCACGAGGAGCGCACGCCGAGCTTCTCCGTCAACGCCGCCGACAAGCTCTTCTACTGCTTCGGCTGCGGAAAGGGCGGCGACCTGATCTCGTTCGTCCGCGAGAGCGAGGGGCTGGACTTCGCGGAGGCGGTCGAGTGGCTCGCCGCGCGGACGGGCGTCCAGCTCGAGTACGAGGAGGACTCGCCGCGCGCGGAGGCCGGGCGCCGCCGCCGCGAACGCCTCCTCGCCCTGCTCGAGGCGGCGGCAGTCTTCTACTCGCGCCACCTGTGGGAGTCCTCCGCCGGGGAGGACGTGCGCGCGTACCTGCGCGAGCGCGGTCTGCGCGAGGAGGTCTGCAGGCGCTTCCGGCTCGGGCTCTCGCCGGGACCGACCCACCTCCCCGCGGGGGCCCACGCGCGCGGCTTCAGCGGAGACGAGCTCGTCGCCGCCGGCCTCGTGAACCGGCGCGGGAACGACTACTTCTCCACGCGCCTCGTCTTCCCGCTCTCGGACGCTCGCGGTCGCGTGCTCGGCTTCGGAGCCCGCCGCCTCCGCGAGGACGATCCCATCCCCGCCAAGTACGTGAACTCGCCCGAGAGCGACGTCTTCCACAAGGCTTCGCTCCTGTACGGCCTCCACGAGGCGCGCGCTGCGATCACGAAGGAGGACCGTGCGGTCGTGGTCGAGGGGTATACGGACGTGCTCGCGCTCCACCAGGCGGGGTACACCGGCGTCGTGGCGTCGATGGGCACGGCGTTGACTCCGCTCCAGCTCAAGGAGCTCGGCAGGTTGACTGGCCGGCTCCTCCTCTGTTTCGACGCGGACGCTGCCGGCGAGGCCGCCACGCTGCGCGGGATGGACCTCGCCTACCGCGAGTTTCGGGAGGTCGCCGTCGTCTCGCTGCCCGAAGGCAGCGATCCGGCGGACCGGCCCGACGAGTTCCCCGCTCTCGTCGGCGCCGCGGAGGCGTACCCCCGCTACCGCGTCAAGCTCGAGATCGACCGCGCGCGCTCGAAGGAGGAGGCCTACCGTCGGGTCCAGGACGTCGTCGCGTCCTTCGAGCGCAACACCGAGTGGATCGCGGCTGTCGAGTATGCCGCCGACCGTCTCGACCTGCCGGCCGACCTGCAGCGCCGGCTGCCGGCACTCGTCGCGCGCGCGACGCCGGGAGAGGCGCTCTCGCGAAAGGTTCTGGACGCCGGCGAGCGGCTCGAGCGCGACGCCCTCGCCGGCGTCGTCGCGCATCGCCGACTTCTTCCGGTCCTGGCCGAGATCTCGCCAGAGCACTTCCAGGTCGAGGCGCACCGTCGGCTGCGCTCGGCGCTCGTCGGCGGCGAGCAGCCGGGCCCGGAGCTGACGGCGCTCGTGGCCGAGCTCGACGCGCGGGCGGCTGCGGAGGGGATCGACGAGACGACCGCCCGGGAGCTTCTCCTTCGCCTCCGCGAGCGTCACCTCCGGCGCGAGGTCGCGGGCGCCGACGGCGAGCGCCTCCGCGAGCTCCAGACGGAGCTCGCTCGGGTGCGGGAAGCAGCGTCCGCGCTCGTGTAGCGGCGGGGTAGGCGCCGCTACACTGGCCTCCCCGTTCCCCGGTAGCTCAATTGGCAGAGCATCCGGCTGTTAACCGGAGGGTTGCTGGTTCGAGTCCAGCCCGGGGAGTAGGAAAAGCCCCTCAAAAGCGGGGCTTTTCGCCTCTTCCTTCGGCGGGTCGGGTAGTCGGTACGCGCGTCTTGGTACCCGCCAAGCAAGCGAACGTAGCGGCCCCGGCTCGCTCGGCCCCGCCCGGGAAGAGCTGCCGGCGCGGTAGATGCCGATCGACCCCGAGACGCGGCCGTTCGCGGTCACGATCCGCCGCGTGCTCTCTCGCCTAGGCCAACGCTGTGATCGCGACCGGCGTCGCCGTGATCCTCGCCGCAACCTAGGGAGATGGTCCCAGCCTCGTCGAACAGTGGCCGTCCTGCGCGTACGCACTTGCTGCGAGCGGGGCCAGACGGTCCCGGACGTGCCGCACCGCTCGGTGCGCGTGCCTGACAGACCGCGGTCGCGCGTGCCCGCGGCCCCGCTCGCACCCTTCTATTCGCGCGTGTCGCTTCCGCGGATTCCTGACCGGTCGAGACCGGCGCGTAGCCGATGACCCGGACTGGCCGCCGCCACTTAGCCGCGGTTCTCGAGCCGGCAGGGAATCCGGCCTGCAAGCTGCGGCGGAGGGCGTTCGGCAGCGCCGACCGGCGCGAGCCGGAGCGGGCGGCTCCGCGAGACGAGGACGCCGAGCGAGCCTGACGTGTCTCCGGTGCGCCCGTCGGGCATCGCGAACCGCCCAAACACCTCCACCTCGTAGGCGCGCGGCCGCAGCCGGACACGCCACCGCTTGAGGGGCCTCCGGATGCGGAAGGAGGAGATCACGCGCTTCCGGCCGAGGACGCGGACGGAAGCGACGGCATCGTCGACGGCGACCGCGCGCCCGAAGCGAATCGTCACGAGTTTCCGAGGTCGGACGACCGAGAGGCGCCGGGGCAGGAGATCCGGGCCGTCGGCGCAGACGGACACCCCGGAGTCCTGGCCCTCGTGCGGTGGCGAGAAGACGCAGTAGCTCTCCTGCGCTGCCCGCTGGTACCCCGCCCGGTTCGTAAGCGAGATCGTGGGCGGCCACAGGTTGTGCTCAGTGTGCGCCGGCTCGACGATTACGAGTGCCCAGACGAGGACGACGATTCCGATCGGAGGAGCCCAGCGAGCCGTCTCCACAGGGAATCAGGCGGCTCACAGGACTGCAAGCGGTGATCGCAGAGCCCGGCCGTTCGGCCGGGAGCGTAACGCGAGAGCGAGGCGCGCGTGCCGACGGCGCGCCGCCGCTTGCAGGCGCCCGCCGCCGCCCGTCCGGGTCGCTTATTGTGCCTCGGGCAACCTGAGAGATGGTTCTTCACCGGATCTCCTCTGCGGCGGCCGCCCTCCTCGTCCTCTACGGGGCGCTCGTCGTTGCCGCGCCGGGCGCGGGGGCGCAGGCCCGGCAGCCGGACG
>JACVSB010000230.1 GCA_014534155.1 Thermoleophilia bacterium | reverse complement strand
GGCCCGTGCCCGCAGCAGACGAGGGCGACGAGCGACCATACCCAGGGGGGCTGGATACCGCCCCAGGAGCCGTCCAGCTCCTGGCGGTCGACGAGCCAGCGCTCCGCGAGGGCGAGCGCCCGTCGGCGCCGTCCCTGTCGCCGCGCCTCCTGGAAGCGGGAGAGCTGCCGATCGCCCCACCCAACGAGGCCGCCGGTGCGCCGGGCCCCGAGGTCGAGCTCGGTGCAGGCGCGCTCCGGCGGGAGCGCGCGAACCGGGCGGTGGTGCATGACGAGGGCCAGCGCGACGAGCGTCTGGCGCGCCCAGCAGGCGAAGTCGTAGATCGAGAACGGCGCCCTCGGGGGGAGGAGGACGATCTCGACCGGGATCTGCGGAATCTCCTCCCACGGCCAGATGCCGAGGAGCGCGAGCCAGAGCCGCGTGAAGACGCGCGAGGCGCCGATCCCGCCCCGCGCTTCGATCAGCCGGCGCGCCGGCAGCAGCCGCGGGTCGTCCGCCTGGAGGCCCGCGATCCGAAGCGCGGCGTACGCCTCGATCGTGGCCGCGAGGTCAGGATCCCCGCCCCAGTAGATGGCCCAGGTGCCGTCCGCGCGCCGGCGCGCGAGGATCTCGTTCGCGCAGCGGCGGAGCGTGTCGTCGTCCAGGAGGCGCAGGAAATGCAGGAGGAAGACGTGCTGCGCCGTCATCGTCACGTTCGACTCGAGCTCGCCTGCCCACCAGCCGCCCGGCTGCTGCAGCGCGCGCAGCCGATCGGCGGCAAGGGCGACCGCATGGTCGAGGTCGTCCGAAAGCGTCTCGGCGTCCGGGAGATCGCGCTCGAGCAGGGACACGGCGGCTGCCTGCGAGCGTACCGCTCGCGGTCGCCGGAATGAAACGGAAGCGGACGCCACCGCGGTGGCCGGGACCTCGCCTCGTTCGCCGGGCGCTAGTTCCTCCCCGCGGCAGTCCGGCTCGCGAAGTCGTGGACGAGGCGCGCGGCCGCCCGGCCGCTACGCACGGCGCTCTCCATCGTCGCGGGCCAACCCGTGTCCGTCCACGCGCCGGCCCGCGCTACGTTCGGGCGTCCCGTCGCGGCTCCGAGGCGGTGAGCGGCCGTGCCGGGCGCGCCGAGAAAGGTCGCCGCCGGCTCCCGGCTGACCCGCGACCAGAGGAGCTCGGCCCTCCCCAGGCGCTCGCTCAGCGCGCCTGCCATCAGCTCGACGAGCCCCCGCCCACGCGTCGCCGCGAGCTCCGGCGCACCGCTTGCCACCACCGTCAGGTACTGGCCCCGGCTCGGCGGGTGCCGGGTCAGCTTCCCGCGGTCGAAGACCCAGTGAGCGGGGCTCCCGAGCAGCGCGGCGAGCGGCGCGCGGAGCAGAGGTCGGTCGAAGAGGAGGTGGACGCTGACGATGGGAGAATCGGCGAGCGGCGGTTCCGGCTCGCCGAGGAGGCGAGCGCCCTCGCGCGGTGGAAGCGCGACGACGAATCCGCCGGCCTCCACCCGCTCGCCGTCCGCGAGCACTGCGGCGTCGTCCTCCAACGCGATCACGCGAGCGCCGAGGCGCAGGTCGGCGCCCGCAACGAGGAGCGCTGCGGCGGCCGCGTCCCCGTGGACGGCCCCGAGCGGCGCGGCGGGGACGACGAGGTCGCTCGCCCCTGCGCCGGCGAGGAGCGCGGTCTTCACCGTGAAGACTGCGAGGCCGGCGCTGGCCTCCTCGCTCCTCGCGTTCAGTGCGGGCCGCATGAACACGTCCCAGAAGCGGTCGATCGCCGCCTGCGACTGGCCCAGGCGACGGAGGAGCGAGGCGAAGCTCTCGTCATCCAGCCGCTCGGCGTCGAGGCGAGCGAGCGAGCGCGTCACCCGAGCGATCGCGAGCCTGTCCGCGAGCGAGACGTGGCGGTAGCGCAGGAGCGCGGCGGCGCCGACGCCAAGCCGGGCGACACGCCCGCCCTCCCCGATCACCGGGAGCGAGAGCGGCGCCCGAACGACCCGCCCGGCGCTCCCGACGCGGCGCAGGAACTCGAGGTAGGCGGTGCAGCAGCCGAGAGCGATGTGTTGCCCGTTGTCGGGCGGCGGCGTGGGGTCCTCGGCCCGCTCGGGCAGCGTCTGCACGGCGCCCCCGAGCGTCGGGCGCGCCTCGAGGAGAACGACATCGTGCTTGCGATCGACGAGCTCGAGCGCGGCTGCGAGGCCGGCGAGACCGCCGCCGACAACGGCAACCCTCATCGCGACCCGTTCCCGAGCGTCGCGACGGCGCGCACCTTCGCGACGGGCGAGAGGCTCGCCCGCCCCCTGAAGACGTCGTAGTCGCGCGCGCCCATCTGGACGAGCAGGCCGCGGTAGATCCCCGCGAACGCGCGCACACAGAGACGGCTTCGCAGGTCGAGGAGCGGCAGCAGCTCCAGGCCCTCGCGCAGGAGCGCGTCTGCGCGGGCCGCCTGCGCGTCCATCAGCTCACGCCAGGCGCGCCCCGTCCGGCCTGCTGCGATGTCGGCCTCGCTCACCCCGTAACGCGCCAGCTCGTCCTGCGGGAGGTAGACCCGGCCGAGCCGCCAGTCCTCGGCCACGTCGCGCATGATGTTGATCTGCTGCAGCGCGAGGCCGAGCGTCTCTGCGGGCCTGCGGGCACGCTCAGGCTGCGAGGGCCGGTAGACGGCGGTACACGCGACGCCCACGGAGCCGGCGACGCAGCGGCAGTACTCGCGGAGCTCGTCCCACGAGGCGTAGCGCGTGCGCTCGGCGTCCATGACCCCGCCCCGAACGAGGTCGTGCAGGGCCTCCGCGGGAATCGCATACCGGCGCCTGGCGTCCGCGAGCGCAACCAGGACGGGGTCGGCCGGCGGCTCGTCCAGTGCGCGATCGAGCTCTTCCAGGCGGCGCCGCCGTTCCCCGGGCTCGAGCAGCGGATCGTCCGCGATGTCGTCGACGCGCCGGGCGAACGCGTACAGGGCAGCCAGGGCGAGGCGCTTCGCACGCGGCAGGAGGACGATCCCCCAGG
>JACVSB010000229.1 GCA_014534155.1 Thermoleophilia bacterium | reverse complement strand
GGTCCGCGCCCTCCTGAACTACTGGGCCGGCTACTACACGATGAGTGCCCCGCTCGTGCGCGCGCTCGCCTGGGTCGAGTCGGGCTGGCAGCCGCACGTCGTTTCGCCCGCCGGCGCCGTCGGCGTCATGCAGGTCACGCCCGCGACCTGGGAGTTCGCCCAGACGGTCCTGATCGGCCATCCCGTCCCGCGCACGACGAGCGGCAACATCCAGGTCGGGGTCGTCTTCCTGCGCCACCTCTACCGCGAGTTCCACGGGAACATCCGCCGCGCGCTCGGCGCCTACAACCAGGGGCCCGCCTCCGTTCGCCGCCACGGGCTCTTCCGCGAGACGCGCCGCTTCGTCGCCGCGGTCCTCGCGCTCAAGGGGCGCGTCTAGCCCCTCCTTCTCGCGGGGCGCGTCCAGCCTCTCCCTTCTCTCGCGCGCGTGCCCGCGCCCGCGTGCGCGCGTCGGGGCCGAGGGCGAGGCAGAGGAGCGGCTGCTGCCGCGTGCCTCCCGCGAGGAAGGCCGCCGTCTCGTCGTCGTAGAAGGTGAGCCCGGTCGCGCCGAGATCGCGCGCCGTCGCCCCCAGGTACATTCGCCCCGCCCGGATCCCCGCCTCCAGGTTCGCCCAGCGGTAGCCGCGGTTCCCGCGCGCTTCCAGGACGGCGTCGAGGTCGGCGAGGAGGCACTGGGTCGCCGCCGCGCGCGCCGCGTGCTCCTGCTCGAGCGCGAGGTAGCCCGCCCGGGCCCGGAAGGACCCCGTGCGGACGCAGTCCCACCCCTCCGCGGCCCGGTAGCGGTAGAGGCCGGGCGCGAGCCCGGCGACCGCGTTCGCGAACACGTACGTCTCCGTCACGGCCTGCGTGTCGGCGTTGATCGGCGCGTCTGCGGCGGCGAGGATCGCGGCGAGCTCGTCCTCGGGGAGGGAGTCGGAGGTGAAGTGCCGGGCGGAGCCGCGCCGGCGGATCACCTTCGCGAGCGGCCGTCCGGCGAAGAGGTCGTCGGCGGGGGGCGGCTCGGGGGCGAGCTCGCCGGCGGGTGCCTGCTCCGGGACGCGGTCGCGGTAGCGCGCGCCCTCCTCGTCGGAGGCGAGCGTGCTCGCGGCGTGGAGCGCGTCGGCGAGGAGGAACTCCTCTTCGCGCCGGGAGAGCGGCTCCGTGGCGAGGGCGAGCGGCGGCGGTTCGTCTTGCGGAGCGCCGCCGCGCGGCGCCCGGCCGACCGCGAGGAGCGCGAGCGCCGCCTCCCGCCGCCCGTCGACGCCGACGAGCCGGTTCACGCGCGCGTCGACGAAGCCCGTGTGGAGGCGCGGCTCCTCGGCGAGCGCGAGCAGGTTCGCGAGCATCGTCCCCGCGTCCCAGAAGAGGTGGCGGTAGCCGCGGGCGCCGTACTTCCAGGCCGTCCGCCAGAGGATCCCGGTCAGGACGAGGACGGCACGGGCGTCGGGCTCGCCGAGGGACGCGCGCCAGTCGCCTTCGCGCAGGCGCCGGAGGGCGAGCTCGCCGGGGTGGAGGTGGAAGACGCCGCCCGCGTCGACGACGTAGGCCTCGACCGGGTAGAGGGCCCCCGCGCTCGCGTACGTGCGGAAGTGGTAGCGCTCGCCGCCCGGGAGCTCCCGCGTCCGGACGACCCCCGCTCCAAGCCGCAGCAGGGGCTCGAGGTCGTCCGGCGGGGGCTCCGGCTCGAGACCGACGTACTCCTTGAAGGGGCGAGGGCGGTTGTGCCAGTCGAGGCGCCGTCCTCCCCCCCGCACCGAGGCGAGCGAGTGCTTCGTCCTCTCGTGGTACGTGCGTGCCGGCCCGAGGTCGTCCCAGTTCCCCACGGCCCGCATCTTGGCGGGCGCGGGCAGGCGCGCGGATGCCCTCGGCAGGCTCGCGGAGGGGCGCCGGCCCCTGGAGGGGGCAGGTCGCGCGAGGGCCACCCCGCGCGCCGTGCGACCGCGGTGCGTGGGGCGGCCTCCGCGCGATCCTTCGCATACTCCACCCGTGCACCTCCTGTTTCTGGACGAGAGCGGCCGCCTCGACCAGGGCGGGCTCTTCGCGCTCGGCGGGATCGCGATCCGGGACGCGGACTGGCGCGAGCTGCGCGACCTCTGGCAGGCGACGCTCCACGCGCACCGCTGGCCGCTCGAGCGCGAGGTCAAGTGGCACGGGATCCGCAAAGGCGAGGTCCCGCCCGCGCTCGCCGACGCAATTTTCGCCGCGCTCGCGGCGGCGCCCGTCACCGCCTACGTCGTTGTCATGGACCTCGAGCGCGGCCGGGAGCGCTACCCGCCGGACGAGCACCGGTTCTTTCGCTCCGCCGAGGAGATCTACGGGACGGCGCTCATGTTCCTCGCCGAGCGCTTCCACCACCGGCTCGCCGAGGAGGACGACGTGGGGATGATCGTCGTGGACAGCCGCTTCCGCGAGGAGGACATGCGTCTGCGCCGCTTCTTCTCCGAGCTCACGGAAGCCGGAACGCCCTACGTCAAGCTCGGCCGCATCGTCGAGGGCCTCTTCCTCAGCCCGAGCCACTACTCGATCGGCCTCCAGTGCGCCGACCTCGTCGTCGCCGCAACCGCGGCGAGCGAGCGAGCAATCGGCCAGGGCAGCGGCTACGTGAAGAAGCTGGAGCCGCGCTTCGCGCGCCACCCTCGAAGCGGCGCGATCGACGGCGTCGGGATCAAGCGCTTCCCGGACCCGGCGGATCGGCCGCGCGAGCACTATCGGCTCTTTTGAATGCGTTAGTTGAGCGCGGCGCGCCACGCGCGCTCCACCTCCCGTATGTAGTGGCGTGCGAGGCGGCGGGCCATGGAAGCAGTGAACCCGAGGCGGACGCACATCTGTGTGCCACGTTCGTGCCGGATCTGCGACGGACGGCTTCGGCTCCCTCACGGGTCGCCACCCTTCGCGTCGTGTGGCCGCGCCGCGACCCGCCAGAGCCCGTCATCTACCGCGAGGAGGTCTTGGAGATGATCGGAGCGCTAGCGGATATAAAGGCATGGACGTACGAGATCCTTCAGGCCGT
>JACVSB010000059.1 GCA_014534155.1 Thermoleophilia bacterium | reverse complement strand
GGCTGCGCTCGTACATCGACGGCAACCTGGAGGTCGAGGGCGACTTGCGGCGCGAGCGCTCACAGAACGTGAAGCGCCTCCAGGAGATCGGTGCCTACCGCGGAGTCCGGCATCGCCGCGGGCTTCCGGCCAACGGACAGCGCACGAAGACGAACGCGCGCACGCGGAAGGGCCCGAAGAAGACCGTCGGCCGCGGCAAGAAGGCGAAGTAGGGGTAGCGAGTGGCACCACCTCGGAGAGCGGCCAAAGGCCGGACGCGGCGCCGCGTCAAGAAGAACATCGCGATCGGGCAGGCCCACATCAAGACGTCGTTCAACAACACGATCGTCAGCCTGACGGACAAGGACGGGAACGTGATCGCGTGGGAGAGCGCCGGCTCCGCCGGCTTCAAGGGATCCCGGAAGTCCACCCCGTTCGCGGCCCAGGTCACGGCGGACTCGTGCGCGAAGAAAGGGATGGAGCACGGGCTCCAGAAGGTGGAAGTGTTCGTCAAGGGGCCCGGTTCCGGCCGCGAGACGGCGATCCGCTCGCTGCAGGCGGCCGGCCTCGAGGTGCTCGGCGTTCGCGACGTCTCCCCTCAGGCTCACAACGGAGTGCGACCCAAGAAGCGGAGGCGCGTATGATGGCAGTCCTGGCAACGCTCTTCCTCGACCTCCGTCGCAATCACCGCTAGTGGCACGCGAGAACCTGGGCAAGAAGTGCCGGGCGTGCCGGCGTGAGGGGATGAAGCTCTTCCTCAAGGGCGAGCGCTGCCTGACGGAGAAGTGCTCCGTCGAGCGCCGCTCGTACCCGCCCGGCGAGCACGGCCGCGGCCGCATCAAGCAGTCGGAGTACCTGCTTCAGCTGCGGGAGAAGCAGAAGGCCCGTCGCTACTACGGAATCCTGGAGAAGCAGTTTCGCGGCTACTACAACAAGGCGTCGCGCCGCTCGGGAATCACGGGCGAGGAGCTCCTGCGCATGCTCGAGGTTCGCCTCGACAACGTTGTCTACCGGCTCGGCTTCGCGGCCTCGCGCGCGCAGGCGCGCCAGCTCATCCGCCACGGGCATTTCCACGTCAACGGTCGTCGCGTCAACATCCCGAGCTACCAGGTCCGGCCGAACGACGTCGTCTCCATGAAGCCGGGGTCGAGCGCCGAGCAGGTGATCCGCGACGCGACCGACCTGACCGCGTCGGTCGCTCCCTGGCTCCAGGCCGACCACGACAACCTGACCGGGAAGGTGCTCAAGCTTCCCGAGCGCGAAGAGATCGACACGCCCGTCCAGGAGCAGCTGATCGTCGAGCTCTACTCGAAGTAGGGGCGGGCCGAGCCCGCCACGCAGTCGCTTAGCGAAAGGAACGTATGGCCACGAGAACCGCCACGATGGATTTCCAGGTGCCCAAGATCACCCACGAGGAGATCGACGCCAACCACGGCGTCTTCGCGATCGAGCCGCTCGACAGGGGCTTCGGCTACACGTTTGGGAACTCGCTCCGCCGTGTCCTCCTCTCCTCGCTCGAGGGGGCCGCCGTCACGTCCGTGAAGATCGAGGGCGTCGCGCACGAGTTTACGACGCTTCCGGGCGTCCGCGAGGACGTGATGGACGTGATCCTCAACCTGAAGAACCTCGTGTGCCGGCTCGAGGGCGATTCGCCCGAGATCGAGGTCCGGCTCGACGCGACCGGCCCGGGCGTCGTCACGGCCCGCGAGATCGAGGCGCCCGCCGACCTCGAGATCCTCAATCCCGAGCTCGAGATCGCGCACCTCTCCGAGGGCGGCCGGCTCGAGCTCACGCTCACGATCGGCCGCGGGCGCGGCTACGTCCCTGCGGAGCTGAACCGCGGCCCGGAGCACGCGATCGGCACGATCCCCGTCGACTCGATCTTCTCGCCCGTCCGCCGCGTCTCCTACGAGGTCGAGGCGGCTCGCGTCGGGCAGCGGACGGACTACGACAAGCTCGCGCTCGACGTGACGACGGACGGGTCTCTCGACCCGCGCGACGCTATCGGCGAGGCCGCGGAGATCCTCATCCGCCAGCTCGCCATCTTCACCGACCGCGACCGAATCGAGGGTCTTGGCGACATGGGGGCGGAGACGGAGATCGAGGCCCCGCAAGCGCACGGGATGGAGAACTTCCCGATCGAGGAGCTCGAGCTCGGCGTCCGCTCGTACAACTGCCTCAAGCGGGTCGGGATCGAGACGATCGGCGACCTCGTGACGAAGTCCGAGGACGAGCTCGCGGCGATCCCGAACTTCGGGAAGAAGTCGATCGAGGAGGTCCGCGAGACGCTCTCGGCCCACGGGCTGACCCTCCGCGGCGGCTAGACGCGCCCGTGCGACACCAGAGAGCAGGCAGGAAGCTCGGCCGCGACGCGGCTCATCGCAGGGCGCTGTACTCGAACCTCGCGGGCGCGCTGATCGAGCACGGTCGGATCAAGACGACGGAGGCGAAGGCGAAGGAGGTCCGTCCCGTCGTCGAGAAGATGATCTCGCTCGGCAAGCGGGGCGACCTCGCGGCGCACCGGCAGGCCGTCGCCTACCTGCGCTCGAAGTCGGTGACGAAGAAGCTCTTCGCCGAGGTCGCCCCTCGCTTCCGCGAGCGCCCGGGCGGGTACACGCGCGTGGTCAAGCTCGGACCTCGGCCGGGGGACTCCGCACCGATGGCCTACCTCGAGCTCGTGGACTACGTGCCGGAGCGCCCGGCCGCGCCGTCCGCTTAGGCCCTCCCTCGCGGCAATCGCCCGCCGCGCTACCCGGCGGCTTGCCCCTCGCTCGCGAGGGCGACGAAGCGCGCGAGGATCGCGTCCCAGCCCGCGTCGTACTGCGCGCGCTGCCGCGCGTCCTCGAGCTTCTCCCAGCCGCGGTGCTCGAGCTCGACGCGGGTTCCGCCCGCCTCGGGCAGGAACCGGACCTCGACCTCCGAGCCGTTCAGGCCCCACGAGAGCATGAGGCGCTCGGGCGGCTCACACGCCAGCACCTCGCCCCAGTCGTGCTCCGTCCCTCCGGTCTCGACCTCGTAGACGCGCCCGCCCGGGCGCGGCTCGAGGACGATCCGCTCTGTCCGCTCCCCGCCGAGCGCGTACGCCCGCGGCCACCAGTCTCCGATCCGCTCCGTGAAGAGGGCGAACGCCGCCTCCCGCGGCGAGGGAACCGAGACCGTCTTGCGGATGACATCCACCGTCGTCGCCTGCTCGCTCATCGCTCTCCTTCCTCTTCCATCCTCGTCTTGAAGCTCCCCAGCGCGTCCTGCCAGAACGCCTCCAGGTACTCGCGCAGCTCGGAGAGACCCTGTCCGTGCACGGCGTAGAGGCGCCGCGTCCCCACGCGCCGCTCGCTCACGAGGCCGGCCGCCTTCAGGACGCGCAGATGCTGCGAGACCGCGGGCCGGCTGACCGGGAGACGTTCGGCCAGCTCGCCCACGGGCGTCGGTCCGCGCCGGAGCTCCTCCAGCACCGTGCGCCGCGTCGGGTCGGCGAGCGCGTGAATCGCGTCTGCGTAAGCCATCACTTACGGTAAGTATCCGCTTACTGAACGGAAACGTCAAGTAGCCTCGCTCCGTGGCCACGGTCAAGCTCACGCTCGCCTACGAGGGAACCGCGTTTCACGGATGGGCTGCACAACCCGACCTTCGCACGGTCGAGGGGGTCGTGCGCGACGCGCTCGACCGGACGTACCCGGGCTGGAGCGGGCTTGCGGTCGCTGGGCGGACCGACGCGGGCGTCCACGCGACAGGGCAGGTGGCGAGCTTCCGGGCGACGAGCGGCCCCCCGGCGGCGAACGCCGCGAAGGCGCTGAACCGCCATCTGCCCGACGACGTCGCCGTCGTCGTCTCCGAGCGCGAGGCCGACCGCTTCCACGCGCGCTTCTCGGCTCGGTCGCGCTCGTACCGCTACCGGATCTGGCGCCGCGAGACGCCGTCGCCGTTCGAGCGCCGACGTGCCTGGTGGCTGCCTCGGCCGGTGCAGGAGCACCGTCTGGCCGAGTCCGCCGCGCTCCTCGTCGGCGAGCACGACTTCGCGGCGTTCACGCCGAGCGAGACCGAGCATGCCGTGACCGTCCGCGAGGTCCGCGCCGCCGGGTGGGCGAGGGACGGCGACGTGCTGGAATTCCGCGTCACCGCCGACTCGTTCCTGCGCCATATGGTGCGCGCACTCGTGGGTACGATGCTCGAGGTGGAGCCGGCGGCGCTCGCGCGCCTGCTGGAAGGACGGCCGCGGTCGCAGGCGGGCACGACCGCTCCTCCATGGGGCCTCTACCTCGAGCACGTGGAGTACTGATGCGCTACCCGACCGTCCTCTTCGATCTCGACGGCACGCTCATCGACTCGGGCGCGATGATCCTCGCCTCGTTTCGCCATGCCACGCGCACGGTGCTCGCCCGCGAGATCCCCGACGAGACCCTTGCCGCCGCGGTGGGCGGCTCCACGATCCACGAGCAGATGGCGGCGTTCGCCCCCGACCGGGTGGACGAGCTCGTGCGCGTCTACCGCGCCCACAACGCGCCGCTGCACGAGACCCTGGAAGCCTTCTCCGGGGTCGACCGCCTGCTGGCCTCGCTGCGCGCGGAGGGGCGGAGGCTCGGCGTGGTCACGTCCAAGCGGCGCCGGACGGTCGACCTCGCGTTCGACGTCCTCGATCTCGGCGGCTTCTTCCACGCGGTCGTGACCGCCGACGACACCGAGGCGCACAAGCCGCACCCGGACCCCGTGCTCGCGGCCCTCGCTCGCCTCTCGGCGTCACCGAGCGGAGCCGCGTTCGTCGGCGATTCGCCGTTCGACATGGGAGCCGGCAAGGCTGCGGGCGTCTTCACCGTCGGCGTCTCGTGGGGAGGGATCCACCGCGAGGATTCCCTGCTCGCTGCCGGCGCCGACACCATCGTCCACTCGCCCGCGGCGCTCCTCGATGTCCTCTAGCGCGACCTCTGTCGAGGAGCGGGCCGCCGAGCTCCGCCGCACGCTGGAGCGCGCGAGCTACGAGTACTACGTGCTCGACGACCCGCAGCTCTCGGACGCCGAGTACGACCGAATGTACGACGAGCTCGCCGAACTCGAGCGCAACCACCCGAAGCTCGTCGCCCCCGACTCGCCGACGCAGCGGGTCGGCGCGCCGCCCTCGGAGGCGTTTGCGAAGGTCGAGCACCTCGTTCCCATGGGCTCGCTGGAGAAGGCGAAGGACGAGGACGACCTGCGCAAGTGGGCGGACGACGTGCGCAAGCGGCTCGGCTCCGACGAGCCCGTGGCCTACGTGACAGAGCCGAAGATCGACGGGTCGGCGGTCTCGCTCGTCTACGAGAACGGCGTCTTCGTCCGCGGCGCCACGCGCGGCGACGGCGTGCGCGGCGAGGACGTGACGTCCAACCTGCGCACGATCAAGGCGATTCCGCTCCGCATGCGCCTCCCCGAGGGAGCGGAGCCGCCTCCGCTCCTGGAGGTGCGTGGCGAGGTCTACCTCTCGCTCTCGTCCTTTCGCAGGCTCAACGAGCGGCTCGCACAAGAGGGGAAGAAGACGGCTCCGAACCCCCGGAACGCGGCGGCCGGGTCGCTGCGCCAGAAGAACCCCCAGATCACGGCCGAGCGCGAGCTCTCGATCTGGATCCACGGTCTCGGGTACCGCGAGGGAATCGAGCCCGCCCGACACGCCGAAGCGCTCGCGTGGCTGCGCGAGCGCGGGTTTCGCACGAACCCGTACGCGGAGCGACACGAGTCAATTGAGCCCGTCGTCAGGGCGTGCCGGGAGTGGGAGAAGCGGCGCGCGGAGCTCGACTACGAGATCGACGGGATCGTGATCAAGGTCGACTCGATCGACCAGGAGGAGCGCCTCGGCTCGCTGCACGGCCGGCCGCGCTGGGCGCGGGCGTTCAAGTGGGCGCCGCTCACGGCGACGACGAAGCTCGTCCGCATCCACATCCGTGTGGGGCGGACGGGGAACCTGAACCCGTGGGCGCAGCTCGAGCCCGTCGAGGTCGGGGGGGTGACTGTCTCGACGGCGACGCTCCACAACGAGGAGGACATCAACCGGAAGGACATCCGCGAGGGCGACACGGTCGTAGTCCAGCGGGCGGGCGACGTCATCCCTCAGGTCGTCGGCCCTGTCCTTCCCCACACACCGGGGACGAAGCCCTTCCGGATGCCGGAGGCCTGCCCGCTCTGCGGAACGCGCGTCGTCAAACCCGCGGGCGAGGCGATGCACCGGTGCCCGAACCGAGCGTGTCCGTCGCGCGGCCTCGAGACGCTGATCCACTGGGTCATGGCGGCGATGGACATCGAGGGAGTGGGCGAGCAGTTCGTGCGCCGCTTCTGGAACGAGGGGCTCCTGCGCTCGATGCCGGATCTCTACCGCCTGACCGCCGACGAGCTGCAGAGCTTCGAGGGGTTCGGCGAGGTCTCGGCGCGCAAGGCGGTCGACGCGATCCAGCGCTCCAAGGAGCAGCCGTTCTTCCGCGTCCTCTTCGGGCTGAACATCCCCCGTGTCGGCTGGGTGATCGCCCAGAACCTCGCCCGTCACTTCGGGGCGGTGGAGAAGCTGGGGGAGGCGACGCCCGACGAGATCATGGAGGTCGAGGGCGTGGGGCCGGATCGTGCAGACGCAATCGCCGAATGGTTCGCCGACGAGGACAACCGCGCGCTCGTCGCCGAGTTGCGCGAGCTCGGGCTGACGTTCGAGGCCGGCGACGCGGAGCGGCCCGTCGAGGGCCCGCTGACCGGGCAGACGTACGTGATCACGGGAACGCTCGAGCGCCACACCCGAGAGGAGGCGACCGCCCTTCTCGAGGCCAGAGGCGCGAAGGTCGCGAGCTCCGTCTCCGCGAAGACGTCAGGGGTCGTCGTGGGCGAATCGCCCGGGTCGAAGTTGGCCAAGGCGCAGCGCACAGGCGTGCCGATCCTCACGGAGGCGGAGTTCGAGGCGCTCGTGGGCGTCTAGTCCGCTAGCTCCCGGCCAGGACCTGCGCGAAGCGATCCTGCCCGCGCCGCGCGTACCACCAGGGGATCGGCGAGCCGTTCTGGAGGATGGAGAAGACGTAGCGGGTGGCGACGTACCCCGAGAGAGCGGATGCGTTGTTGGTCGTGCCCGTCTTCGCTCGCACGCGGCGGTAGGCCGGCGGGCGGGTCATGCGGTCGGCGAGCGTCCCGCTCACGCCGGCGACGGGGAGCGAGGCGACGAACGGCCGCGAGACGCCGCCGTCGCTCCACGCCGAGACGAGCAGCGCGGTGATCGCCCGGGCCGTCAGGCGGTCGCGGGCCGAGAGCCCGGATCCGTCGACGATCCGCACGCCGCCGAGCGGGACGCCCCGGCGCGCGAGCTCCCGGCGCACGACGGCGGCGCCCGCGCCCGTCGTCCCTCGCCCCACCTCGTACGCGCCGAGCGCCTTCAGGAGCATCTCCGCGTAGAAGTTGTCGCTTGTCCGGTTCATCGCCCTGACGATGGCGGCGAGCCGCGGCGAGGCCACCCGGGCAAGGGGCGTAGCGTCCGCGGCCGCCGCTCGCTTCGCCGTCCCGCGGCCGACCGCGACGCCTTCGCGCGCGAGCACCGCGCGGAGCGCCCGCGCGGCGGCGAGCGCCGGGTCGTCGACGGTGTACCGGCCGACCTTGCCGCGCGCCACGACCAGAGCCGACAGGGGCGGGCACTCGAGCTTGTAGTAGGAGCGCTTCCATCCAGGGGCGGTCCGCCGGGCATCGAAGAGCGTCTCGTCGGCCACGATTCCGCCCGTCACGCGCCGAACGCCCGCCGCGGAAAGCCTCCGGGCAAGCCGCACGAGGTCGCCGTGCCCGAGCGTGGGGTCTCCCGCGCCCACGAGCGCGATCCGGCCCCGCCACACTCCTCGATCCCGGCGACCCTCGCCGACGAGGCGCGTCGTGAATCGAAAGCGCGGCCCCAGCTTCGCAAGCGCAGCGAGTGCGACGGTCAGCTTCTCGTTGGAAGCAGGCCGGAGAGGGAGGCCCGCGTTTCGGCCGTACACGCGCCGGCCGGTACCGAGCTCGAGCGTGAGGACGCCCGTGGAGCTCCACGAGACGCCGGGCGACGCGAGCGCGCGCTCCAGTCGCGCGGCGAGGGGAGCGGCTGTCGCCTCGCCGGCGCCGGCGAGGGCAGCTGCGGCGAGGATGAGGGAGAAGGCGCGGCGGAGGACGAGCATGGTCAGGGCCGAGCTCGGACGAAGACTAGGACTTCCGCGAGGGGAAGATAGGCCGGTCGGCCCATGGAGTCGAGGGCAGCCGGCTCGGATAATCACGCCGATGACCGAGCTTTCCGCCCTCGTCGAGCAGATCGCCGCCCTCGTGGACGCCGACGACCCTACCCAGCTCAGCCGCGAGACGGTGGAGCGAACGCTGACGGACGGCTACGCCTACGCGCTCACGCTCGAGGGCGAGAGCCTCCGAATCGAGCGGGAGATCGCCGTCTCGGTGGAGGGGATCAAGCGGGGCGACTCGCCCGCGGGGCTCGCGGGGCTGGCCGAGCGCCTCGCCGCGAACGAGCGTGACCTGACGCGCCTGCGCCGGGTCCTGCGCATGCTGCACCGGCGGCTCGAGGGCCTCGGCGACGTACAGCGCCAGG
>JACVSB010000390.1 GCA_014534155.1 Thermoleophilia bacterium | reverse complement strand
GGGATACGCTTCGCCGCGTGATCGCGGGCGTCCACACCCTCCTCTACTCCCACGACGCCGAGGCCGCCCGCGCGTTCTTCCGCGACGTGCTCGGTCTCACCTCGCTGGACGGGGGTGACGGGTGGCTGTACTTCCTCCTGCCGCCGGCCGAGCTCGCGTGCCATCCCGGCCCGGGCGTGATCGCGGGTCGTGAAGAGGGCCGCGCAGAGATCTACCTCATGTGCCACGACGTCGTGGCCACGCGGGGAGAGCTCGAGGCGCGCGGCGTCGAGTTCGTCGAGCCGATCACGGACGAGGGCTGGGGACTCCTCACACGGCTGAAGGTTCCGGGCTTCGGGGAGCTCGGGCTGTACGAGCCCCGCCACCCGACTCCGCTGCCGCCGTTCGGCGGCGGCGGGGGTGGCTAGAACCGAAGCAGCGCGCCGATCCCGCCTACGGGGTCGAGGTCCGGAGACTGCTCCACCACCCAGACCGTCCCGCCGTGCACGAGCGCCTGCTGGACGGCGAGGTCGCGACCCGAGTCGAGAGCCCGCATCCCGGTGCCGTCGAGCGGGCAGTTCCCTGCCTCGGCGCTCGCGCGCCCGCAGCGAGGGCACGACCAGGCGGGACGATCGACCGCCGCTCCTGCGACGAGGAGCGTCTCGACACGCGCGTCGGAAGCGGCCGCGAGCGTCTCCTCCCATCCGCTCGTCGCGCGGTCGTTGCGCCCGGCGCCCTCGCGCCAGCGGTCGAGGAGCGCGCGCTCCCGGCCGGCCCGTGCGCGCGCGAGCACGCCTGCGGCGATCTCTCGCAGGTCCGCGGGGCTTGCATGGGCTTCCGCTGCGGTCCAGCCGGCCAGCGCTCTCTCGACCTCGTGCGAGAAGAGCGTCTGAAGCTCCGCCCAGGTTTCCTCGGGCGCCGCGACGACCACCTGCACGCTCCCGTGCGCCCGGCGCACGAGCTTGTCCAGGTGCTCCGCGACCTCGCGGAGGTGCTCCGAGGCGAGCTTGTCCACGTGGCGCTGGAAGCGCGCCTGCGACCAGCCGCCCTGGTCGTGGCGGCGGGGCTGCTCGTCCGTCAGGTCCGTC
>JACVSB010000003.1 GCA_014534155.1 Thermoleophilia bacterium | reverse complement strand
CGTCTCGCGTTGCCTCCCCGTCGTCCGCTCCTTCATCTCCATCCCGGCCGGGGTCGCCCAGATGCCCCTGCCGCGCTACACGCTGCTGACCGCGCTCGGCAGCGCGCCCTGGTACTTCGGGCTCGCGGGCGTCGGCGTCGCCGTGGGAGCAAGCTGGGAGCGCTTCCACGAGAGCTGGCGCTACGCCGACTACGCCGTCGTCGCCCTGATCGTCGCCGCACTCGTCGCGATCGCGCTGCGCGCCTACGTGCGCCGGGGCCGCCGGCGCGCGATGGAATCGGCGTAGCGGCGCGGCGATGGCCATTCCGCTCGTCGACGTTCGCGCCCAGTACGAGCCGTTCCGCCCGGCGCTCATGGACCGGATCGCGTCCGTGCTCGAAGGAGGGCGGTTCATCCTCGGGCCGAACGTCCGGGCCTTCGAGGAGGAGGCGGCCGCGTACCTCGGCGTTCCGGCGACCGTGGGAGTCGCGAACGGAACGGACGCGATCGCGCTCGTCCTCACCGCGCTCGGCGTTGGCCCCGGCGACGAGGTCCTCTGCCCGGCGTTCACCTTCTACGCGACGGTCGAGCCGATCGTGCAGCGCGGCGCCACACCGGTCTTCTGCGACATCGACCCCCGAACCCTGAACCTCGACCCCGAGGAGGTCGCGACACGGGTGACCGAACGGACGAAGGCCATCGTGGCGGTGCACCTGTTCGGGCGCCCGGCGAAGCTCGACGCCCTTCCCCTGTCCGTCCCCCTCGTCGAGGACGCCGCGCAGGCGTTCGGCGCCCGCGTGGGGGAGCGGCGCGCCGGCGCGGTCGGTGCCGCCGCAACCTTCAGCTTCTTCCCGACGAAGAACCTGTTCGCGCTCGGCGACGGCGGCCTCGTGGCCGCGCGCGACGTGGAGGTGGCCGAGCGCGTGCGCCTGCTCCGGTTCCACGGCTCCCGGGACAAGCAGACGTTCGAGCTCGTCGGCTACAACTCGCGCCTGGACGAGATCCAGGCGGCCGCGCTCCGCCTCTTCCTCCCGTCCCTCGACACCTGGAACGCCGCGCGCCGCGAGGCCGCCGCACGCTACGCCGAGCTCGGCCTGGGCGAGCTCCTCGAGGTGCCCGAGGACGAGCCCGGCCACGTCTACCACATGTACGTGGCGCGGACGCCGGAGCGGGAACGCGTCGTCGCCGCCCTTCGCGAGGCCGAGATCGGCGCTGCCGCTTACTACACCCGACCGCTCCATCTCCAGCCGGCGCTCGCCTCGCTCGGGTGGGAGGAGGGCTCGCTCCCCGAGACCGAGCGGGCAGCGCGCGAGAACGTGGCGCTTCCGCTCTGGGCGGGGATCGAACCAGAGCAGCAGGAGCGGGTCGTCGCCGTCGTCCGCGCTGCGCTCCGTTCGCAGGCGGGGGCGCGCCGCTCCTAGTCGGCGCGTTGGCGGCGGGCCGCTTGCGCTCCCTGCTCGTCCCCTCGGAGCCGCTCGGCGCACGGCGAATTGCGGTCGCCCTGCTCGCGGGAGGCCTGCTCGCAGCGAGCGCCGCGGCCTTCGCCGTAGCCGAGCGCCTGAAGCTGGAACGCTCGCCCCTGACGGCGCCGAAGCTCGACCGCCTGATCGCGCCCGAGTGCGAGTGCCCGGGGGCGCGGGCCGACCTCGCCGTGCGCCTCCGGCGGGCGGACACGATCGACGTCTCGATCGTCGACGGCGGCGGCGCCCACGTCCGCTGGCTCGCGACGGGGATCCCGCAGGCCGCCGGAGTCGCCCGCTTCACCTGGGACGGGCGGACCGACGGCGGCAGCGTCGTCCGCGACGGCCGCTATCGCCTGCGCGTCCACCTGCGCGAGTCCGATCGGACGATCACCGTACCGACACCGATCCGGGTAGACGCGACGCCGCCGACCATGCGCCTCCTGGAGGCGGCGCCGCTCGTCATCTCGCCCGACGGGGACGACCGCGCCGACCGGGTGCGCTACGTCTACCGGGCTGACGAGACGGTCACGTACGGCGTCGTCTTCGTGGACGGAACGCTACGGGCCAAGAGCCGCCGCTGGCCGGGGACCGAGGGGCGGGTGAAGTGGTACGGGCGGGTGGGCGCGAGCCGTCGCTCCACCAAGCCCGGGACGTACTCGACGTGGCTCGCCGTCCTCGACCAGGCGGGCAACCGGTCCCGTCCCAGCCGCCGCGTGCTCGTCCGCGTGCGCTACGTCGAGCTCCACGGGGTCCCGCGGCGCGCCGCCGCCGGCCGGGCATTCCGCGTTTCCGTGGACGCGGACGCGAGGCAGGTCTCCCTGCGGCTCGTCGGACCCGGCCTCGAGCGCGTGCGCCGGGTTCCGCCGGGCCCGGTCACCGTCCGCGCGCCGCGGCGACCGGGCCGCTACACGCTCACGGCATCGGTCGGGGCGCACGCAGAGCGCTCCCTCTTCCGCGTCCGCCGCGCGCGCTAGCGGCAGCTCGCGCAGAGCCCGGCGACCTCGAGGCGATGCCCCGTGGGCACGAACCCGTGCGCGGCCGAGAGGCGCTCGAGCCACGGGTCGAGCTCGCACTCGCCGAGCTCGACGACGCGGTGGCAGCGCGAGCAGGTGAGGTGGTGGTGGTGCCCGCTTCCGCACCAGCGGTAGCAGAGCTCCCCGGGATGGTGCGCCAGCGTGTCCACGGCGCCCGCGTCGGTGAGGAGCGCGAGCGTCCTGTATACCGTTGCGAGGCCGAGGCGCCGCCCTCGCGCCCGCAGCCGGGCGTGCAGCTCCTGGGCCGTCACGTCGTCGGATTCGGCAATGAGCTCTTCGGCGACTGCCACTCGCTGCGGCGTCGGACGGACCCCTGCGCGGAGGAGCGCCTGCGCGAGCTGCTCCCTCGCCCCTGTCGAGGCCACGCTGCTAGGGTAGCAGCGTCCGAGAATGAGAACCGTTCTCATACTACGCTGATGCTGTCGGCCGACTGGTTCGCGTACGGCGTCCACTTCGGCATCGACGTGCTCGCCACGATGGCCACGCTGTACGCGCAGCGCTTCTGCCACCACCGCTGGCACCAGTTCCTCGTCTGGCTCGTGCTCTCGATCGTGGTCACGGTGTCCACGGTGAACGTCGTCGGCTGACTAGCATCGCGGGCGCCGTGCAGGTGCTCGTCATCGGGCTCGACTCCGCTCCCCCGCAGCTCGTCTTCGACCGCTGGCTGCCCCACCTGCCGGCGATCCGCTCGCTGACGGAGCGCGGGCAGTGGGGCGTGCTCAGGAGCTCCGATCCTCCCATCACGGTCCCCGCCTGGTCCGTCATGACCTCCTCGCGCGACGCGGGCGCGCTCGGGATCTACGGCTTTCGCAACCGCCGCGACCACTCGTACGACGGGCTCGCGTTCGCGAACTCCCGCTCGGTCCGCGCCCCGCGGGTCTGGGACATCCTCTCGCAGCGCGGACGAGACGTGGTCGTGCTCGGCGTCCCGCAGACGTACCCGGTCTCCCCGGTGAAAGGCGTCATGGTCTCGTGCTTCCTGGCCCCGGACAGCGAGCGTTCGCAGTACACGTACCCCGAGGCGCTGAAGGAGGAGATCGCGGAGGTCGTGGGGTCGTACATGCTCGACGTTGCCAACTTCCGCACGAACGAGAAGGAGCGCTTGCTCGCCGACCTCGAGGAGATGACACAGAAGCGCTTCCGGCTCGCGGAGCACCTGCTGACCACGCGCCCCTGGGACCTCTTCTTCATGGTCGAGATGGGCACGGACCGGATCCAGCACGGGTTCTGGCGCTTCAGCGATCCGGAGCACCGGCTGTACGAGCCGGGGAACCGTCACGAGGACGCGATGCTCGCCTACTACCGGAGCCTCGACGAGAAGATCGCGCGGCTCCTTCGGCTCGTTCCCGACGACACGGCTGTGCTCCTCGTCTCGGACCACGGCGCCAAGCGAATCGACGGCGGCATCTGCGTGAACGAGTGGCTGCGGCGTGAGGGCTACCTCGTGCTGAAGGAGGAGCCGCCGGGCCCGATGAAGCTCACCGCGGACCTCGTCGACTGGCCGCGGACGGCGGCGTGGGGCGAGGGGGGCTACTACTGCCGGCTCTTCCTCAACGTGGAGGGGCGCGAGCCGCAGGGCAAGGTCCCCGCCCACGAGTACGAGCGTGTGCGGGACGAGCTGAAGGCGAAGCTCGAGGCCCTGGGCGACGAGGAGGGCAGGCCGATCGGGACCGTCGCCCACCGTCCCGAGGATCTCTACCGCGTCCGGAACGGCGTCGTGCCCGACCTCATGGTCTACTTCGGCAACCTCCTCTGGCGGAGCGTCGGGCAGGTGGGCACGGGAACCGTGCACGTGTTCGAGAACGACACCGGCCCCGACGACGCAAACCACGCGCACGAGGGGCTGTACGTCGTGGCGGGCGACGGCGCGCCCGTCGGCCGCGGGCCCGAGCGCGATCTGCGCGACGTCGCTCCCACGCTCCTCACCCTCCTCGGCGAGCCGGTTCCGCCCGAGATGGAGGGCAAGAGCCTCGTCTAGCGAGCGGGAGGCGCCGGCATGATCGAGGCGTGGCGGCGCGTGCTCGTACTCGCCCCGCACACGGACGACGGCGAGTTCGGCTGCGGGGGCGCGATCGCCCGCCTCCGCGACGCCGGCGTGGACACACGCTACGTGGCCTTCTCGACGGCGACGAAGTCGCTGCCCGAGGGGTTCGCACCGGACACGCTCGCCCGCGAGGTCGCCGCCGCGACGAGCGCGATCGGGATCCCTCCGGAGAACCTGACCGTGCACGACTTCGAGGTGCGGACGTTTCCCGAGCGCCGCCAGGACATCCTCGAGCTCCTGATCGCGCTTGCGGGCGAGTGGCGCCCCGACGCCGTCTTCATGCCGAGCGTGAACGACATCCACCAGGACCACCAGGTCGTCGCCGCTGAGGGGCTCCGCGCGTTCAAGCGGACGACCGTCCTGGGCTACGAGATCCCGTGGAACAACTTCAACTTCTCCTACGGCGCCTACGTCTCGCTCCGGCGGGAGCACGTGGAGCGCAAGGTCGACGCGCTCGCCTGCTACGCCTCACAGCAACACCGAAACTACGCCAACCCGGAGCACATCTGGACGCGCGCCCGCACCCACGGCATCAACATCGGCCGCGAGTACGCCGAGGTGTTCGAGGTCTACCGCGTCGTCGCCTGACGAGCTACGCGGGCGCTTCGTCCCACTCCACCTGGTCGAAGTAGCGGAGCGCGCGGCGCGTCGGCCGGACGGCCGCGGTTCGTGCGGCGAGCTCCTCCGCCGAGATCTCGCCGAGCGCCCGCTTGACGCCCAGATAGGGGAGGTTCAGGTCCTCCTGGTAGACGACGGTCGAGATCCTCGGGTTCACCTCGATCACGAGGTCGCCGACGAGCTGGATGTTGAAGAAGTGCTCGATCGTGAGCTCGCGGACGACGAGGTTCGCCGTCCCCATGAGCTCGCCCTCCGTGAGGGTTTGGAAGAACATCGCGAGCCCGGCGCGCATGGCCTCCCGCGTCTTCGCGTGCCCGAAGACGACGGTCGAGCCGTCCGCGATCCCGTCGATCGTCCGCTCGCCGCCGCGCGCGAGCTCCATGACGAGGAGCTCCTCGCCGCCCTCCGCAGGGAGGAGGGCGAGCACCTCCTCGAGCCGCAGGGCGAGGCTTCCCGGCCGCTCGTACAGGAGCTGCTGCTGGCGATCCACTGTGGCGTCGAGGACGCGAAAGCCGCGCGACCCGGAGCCGACCACGGGCTTGAAGCAGACGGCTCGCTCGGGGTAGCCGAGCTCGTGGGCGGCGGCGGCGAACGCCTCGGCTCCCCGGACTGAGCGCCATGCGGGGACGCGCACGCCGGCCCGCTGCAGGCGGCGGTAGCACTCGCCCTTGTCGTTCGCGGCTTGCACGGTCTCGGACGAACTGACGAGCACGAGCGTCCCCGCTTCGCGCAGGCGGCCCCTCGCTGTGGCGAGACCCGCGAGGTCGTGCGAGGACTGGGGGAGGACGAGGTCTACGTGCTCGCGGCGTGCGAGCTCGAGTACGGCGTCTCCGAACCCGGGGTCGGCGCCGGCCGGCACGGTCGCGAACGCGTCGCAGAGGAAGCGACCGATCGAGCGCTCGCTCATGTCGCAGCCGACGAGCCGGATCTCCCGCTCGCCGTTCTGCCGGAGCGCGCGCAGCAGCGCCGCCGTGCCCGGAGCGCCCGAGGCGGTCACGAGCACGGTCAGCGGGCGCACCGGGCGAGGATAGCCGCGTCCCCTTCGCCGGAAGCGCGGCGTGCCTGCTCCCGGCCGCGAGAATGGCGGCCGGCGTGAAGATCCTCATCGTCTCGCTCTACTTCCCTCCGGCGGGCGGGCCGGGCGTCCAGCGGCCGCTGAAGCTCGCGTCCCACCTCTCGGAGCTCGGCTTCGACGTGCATGTGCTCGCGCCCGACGACCCGAAGTGGTTGCACCGCGATCCGACCCTGCGGCCGCCGCCGCGGGTCCGCGTGCACCGCGCCCGCAACATCGGTCCGCGGGCGCGCGCTCCGGCCGAGGAGCTGTACGGCCGTCGCGGGCTCGACCGGCTTCGCCGCAAGGCCGGGATCACCTTCCGCGCGCTCCTCGTCCCGGACGGAAGCGTGCTCTGGAACGTGACCGCGATCCCCGCCGCCCTCCGCATCGTGCGCCGCGAGGCGATCGACGTCGTGCTCACGACGTCGCCCCCCGCCTCGGTGCACCTGGTCGGCGCCGCCGTCCGCGCCTGGACCGGGGCGCGCTGGGTCGCCGACCTGCGCGACGCGATCGTGGGCTTCGCCCACCGTCGGCGCGAGATCCGCGGCGAGCGGCCTCTCGCCCGGCTGGTCGGCCGGCGCGCGGACGCGGTCGTCGCGGCTTCCGAGGGGGTGGCCGAGAGCATGCGGCGCCTCCTTCCGGGTGTGACCGTGCACGTGGTCGAGAACGGCTGCGACTTCGACGACTTCCACGGCCTGCGCTACTCGCCAGGGGAGCGCCTCCGCATCACCCACACCGGGAGCTTCTCGGGGCGGCGTAGTCCCCGCCCCTTCCTGGAAGCGCTTGCGCGCACGGACGGCTCGGCGGTCGTGCGGTTCGTCGGCGGCTTTCCGCAGCGGGACCGCGAGTGGGTGGAGGCAAACGGCCTTCGCGAATGCGTGGAGGCGATTCCCTTCGTGCCGCGCCGGGAGGCGCTCGCGCTCCAGCGCGACTCGGAGGTGCTCCTCCTTCTCATCCCCGAGGCCGCGGGCCGCGGGCGCGCCGTGCTGACCGCAAAGGTCTTCGAGTACCTCGCCGCGGAGAGGCCCATCCTCGCGCTCGTCCCGCCGGACGGGCACGCCGCGGAGCTCGTGCGCTCGACGGGCGCGGGCCTCGTCGTCGCCCCGGACGACGTGGGCGGGATCGCGGCGGCGCTCGTGGAGCTCGAGCGGCGCTGGCGCGCCGGGGCGCTCGAGGCCTCGCCGCTCTCGCCCGACCTGCGGGCGCGCCTCGACCGGCGTGCTCGCGTAGCCGAGCTCGCCGAGCTCCTGCGCGGTCTCGCGCGGCTCCGCCGCTAGTCCGTCGCAGGCGCGAGCGCGCCGGCCCCGCGATGCTCGATCACGTCGGCGAGCACGGCGTCGAGGGAGCGCTCTGGCTCCCACCCGAGCACCGCCTTCGCCTTCGCGATCGAGGGGATCCGATGCAGCATGTCCTCGATCCCGTGGCCGTAGACGGCGTCGTAGGGGAGGAACGTGATCTCCGAGCCGCTCCGCGTGAGCTCGATGATCCGCGCGGCGAGGCCCCTGATCGTGATCCGCTCCGTCGAGCCGACGTTGAAGATCTCGCCGCTCGCGCCCTGCTCCTCCATGAGCGCGACCAGCGCGCGGACGGTGTCCGCGACGTGGCAGAAGCAGCGCGTCTGCGAGCCGTCGCCATGGATCTCGAGCGGGCGCCCGGAGAGCGCCGCATCGACGAAGCGCGGGATCACCATCCCGTACTGGCCGCTCTGGCGTGGGCCGACCGTGTTGAAGAGCCGCGCGATCACGCAGTCGAGCCCCCGCTCCTCGGCGTACGCGAGCGCGAGGAACTCGTCGATCGCCTTCGAGTCGGCGTACGCCCAGCGACGCGCGGTCGTCGGGCCGTAGATGCGCCGGTCGCCCTCGGCGAGCGGCCGCTCCTCGCGATGGTCGCCGTACACCTCGGACGTCGAGGCGACGAGGACGCGCTTGCCGAAGCGGTTGCAGTGCTCGAGCACGTTCTCCGCGCCCTGGATGTTCGTGACCAGCGTCCGCACCGGCTGCTCCACGATCAGGCGGACGCCGACGGCCGCAGCGAGGTGGTAGACGACGTCGCACTTGTACACGAGCTCGTTCACCACCGTCGCGGAGAGGACGTCGTCGACGACGAGGTGGAAGTTCGGGTGCCGCCGGAGCGCAGCCACGTTCTCCTCCGACCCCGTGGAGAGGTCGTCGAGCGCCCAGACGTCCCACCCGTCGGCGACGAGCCGCTCCGCAAGGTGGGACCCGATGAACCCGGCCCCGCCGGTGATGAGCGCGCTCCCCCGTTCGGTCACCGGCCGAGAACCCTAGCGGCGAGGGAGCGGGCGCGCGCGAGGTCGCGGGCGGGGAAGAAGCCGAGGGCGAGGAGCGCCGTAGGGTAGGCGAGGGTGAGCGCGGCGCGCACCGGAAGCGACGGCGCCACGTCGAGGAACTCGTCCACGGCGAGCGCCGCGAGGACGAGCGCGAACGCGCCGCCGGCGGCGAGGGCGATCCGCGGCCACTCGTACGGGACGGGGTAGAGGCGCTGCGAGAAGACGTGCACGAGGCCGGCGAGGAAGACGAAGGCGATCGCCGTCGCCCAGGCGGCCCCCAGGAAGGCGAAGGGCGGGATGAGCAGGTAGTAGAGCCCGACCGCGAGCGCGCATGCGACGATCGTCAGCATGGGGACGCGGCGCATCCGCTTCGTCACGTTGAACCCGACTACGAAGATGGTGTAGGCGCCGGTGGAGAGTGCGGCGAGCGCGAGCGGGGCGACGGCGGGCGTCGCTTGCCAGTACTCCTTCGGCATGAGGACGTGGAAGACCGGCAGGATCCAGGCGGCAAGCGTCACGGTCAGGAACCCGGTGGTGAAGAAGTAGTAGTTGGCGCCGCGTGCGACCATCTCCGGGTGACGGCCGCTTCGCAGCCAGGAGTAGTGCCACTGCGTCCAGCCGAGACGGAAGGCCGTCACGACGACGAGAATCAGGGTGCTGAAGCGGTATGCGACCCCGTACAGGCCGTTGTCCTCGAGGCCGTGGAACTGGCGCAGGACGAACCGGTCGACGAGGTTCAGCCCGTAGAAGGCGAGGCCGCCGATGATGCCCGGCCAGGCGAAGGCGACCATCTCGCGCGCGACCGACCACTCCACGCGGCGGGTGAGATCGCCCACGTACTCACGGAGCGTGATCGCGAAGGCCAGGCAGGTCGCGACGAGCGAGGCGACGAGGATCCCCTTGACGCCGAGCTGGAAGACGACCACGAGCAGGATCGTCAGGACGATCTGCGTCCCGCCACGCGCGAGCGAGTAGGCGGCGAACGTGACCGGCTTTCGGCGGACGCGGCAGAGGATGAGCGGCAGGTCGACGATGTTCGTCAGAAAGACGTCGACAAGGGCGACGACGAGGAGCGCCGCGTAGCCGGGGCCGCCGACGATCGTCTCCGAGAGCACCCCCGAAAAGAGAATGAAGGCTCCGACGACGAGCGCCGGGTAGAGCGTCTCGATCAGGAGGTAGAGGGTGATGATCTGGCGGCGCCAGGCACGCTCCTCCCTGTCGAAGTAGAAGCGGGCGAGGACGCCGTCCATGTTCGCCGTGATGAGGACGTCGACGAACGCGACGGTGGCGAGAACGAGCTCGAGGACGCCGAACTCGGAGGGGGCGAGGAAACGTGCGTAGATCGGGACGAGGACGAACGCGAGCGACTTCAGGAGCACGCGAACAGAGCCGTAGATCGCGGCGTCGCGTGCGAGGGCGCTGATTCCGCCCGGTCGGTCGCCCGCCTCGCGCGGAGCGGGCCGAACCGCCTGTAGCTCGCTCACTCGTAGCCCAGGTCGCGGAGCCGCTCCGCCATGGCGGCCTCCTCCTCCTCGGAGTAGACGGGCTCTTCGACGACACCCACGGCCGGCTCGGCCCTGGCCGCCGCGTCGTTCAACCCACCCGCTTCACCGGCGAGGGCGAGTGGAACGCCGTCCATCGGCATGCTGAGTCCGAAGAGGGAAAGGAGCGTCGCCGGGACCTGGGTGATCTCCGCGTCCCGCTCGAGCGGACCGGACGAGAGACCCGGTCCGCCGGCCGCAAGGATCCCGCGCAGCCCGTGGTGGCCCGAGTAGCCGTACTGCGCCCGAGGGTCGAGCCGCTCGTGGCGCTCGAACGCGGCGGCGTAGTGCCGGCGCGACTGGTCGACGTGGATCCGCTCGTCGTGGGGAAGAATCACGAGCTCCGGCGCCTTGTGCAGGAAGGGACCGCGGTACAGCTCTTCCTTTCGTCTCACGTCGAACGCGCGCTCGCCGGTTTCGGGATGGCGGATGTCTGTGAGCGCCTGGACGAGCTCCTCTTCGAAGCGACGATCGCGGACTGCACCGCTCGCCTCGCTTAGGAAGATCTGGCCGCCCGTGCCGTAGGAGTACGCGCGTGTGCGGCCGAAGTCGATATCGGCAAACTCGCGTGCCGGGCGCGGGCGCGGGAGCAGCGGGACACGGTCGAGAGCGCCGGCGTAGCGGCGGCGGGTGCGGCCGAGATAGCGGTCCGCGGCGGCCGCGCGCGCGAGCACGCCGCGCCGGAGGGGTTGCAGGGAGCGGCGCCGGTAGCGCAGGTACCCGGCCTCCTCGAGCCAGCGGTTCAGATGGAAAGCCCAGTAGATCGGCTTCATCCCGTGGTCCGAAAGGATGAGGACGGTCGGCTCCTCCCCCCAGAGGTGCGCGGCATGGTCGATGAGCGCGCCGCAGGCGCGGTCGACTGCCTCGTACACCTGCACGAGCTCGTCGCCCGCCGCCGCAGGGTCGTGGGCGGGGTGGCCGGGGTCGAAGCGGACGTACCCGAGATGCCCGGCAAAGTCGGAGCTCATGAAGTTGGCGCAGAGAAGACGGAGGTCCGGCTCGAGCTCCAGGCAGATCCGGCAGACATCGGCCGTCTGCTCGACGTGGTCGACGAGGAGGTCCGTGAAGCGGCCGTAGTCCTCCCACCAGCGCTCGGCCATCGGATGGCGGGCCGTGACGAGATCCGGGTGGGCGGCGAAGATCCGCTCCGCCGCCCGCTCGGGGAGAATCGCCGGCCGCGGGGGACCGCCGTAGCCGGTGACGAGGACGCCGGCCACCGGCTCGGGCGGGTAGGTGAACGGAATGCCGACGAACGCCGATCGCACGCCGGCGTCACCGAGCGCCCGCCAGAAGGGAGCGCCCGCCCGGCTGGCTGCGTTCTCGACGCGCGAGCGCGCGCGATTCGGGTTCGTGGTGAAGTTGAAGATCCCGTGTCCGGCCGGGTTCAGTCCCGTCAGGAAGGACGACCAGGCCGTAGGGGTAAGAGCAGGGATGGTCGAATGCAGCGGGCCGAACGCGCCCGTCTCCGCAAGTCGCGCGATCGTCGGCAGCCTTCCGCGGCCGCGCAGCTCGTCGACCAGGTCGAAGTCGGCGCCGTCGAGCCCGAGGCAAAGCGCTCTCAACGGGCGAGGACCTTTTCGTAGACCCGCTCGAGAAGCGCTCCCGGGTGCTCCGAGAGCCGCTCGCGGACGACACGCTCGTTCCGCTCGCCGTAGCGCGCCCGTAGCTCGGGGTCGCACAGGAGCGTTAGGAGCGCCCGGGAAACCGCGTCCTCGTCGCGGGGAGGGACGACCTCGCCGCCCTCGCCCTGGGTAATCCACTCGTCGATGGTGACCGCTTCCCCCATGAGCATCGGCAGCCGCGAGGCCATCGACTCGACCATCGAGGCCGGCGTTGCGTCGGTGGACGCGATCGAGACGCCGATGTCGGCCGACGCGCAGAGCTCGGGGAGCTCGTCGGGCGCGGCGAAGTGGAAGGCGACGCTGTCCCGAAGGCCGAGCTCGTCGACCAGGCGCTCCGTCTCGGCGCGCGTCCAGCCGCCGCGGGCCGCGAGGATGAGCCGGGCCTGTGGGACCTCGCGACGTGCGCGCGCGAACGCGCGAAGGAGCACGTCGAGGTTCGTGTTGGGGCGGTAGTTTCGAAGCGAGAGGACGAGGATGGAATCGGCGGGCCACCCGAAACGCGCGCCGAAGCCGGGAACGCGCTTCTCCGGCCCGAACGGGCGCAGATCCACGTACCAGACCACGCGCTCGACCTTCTCCGGATCGGCGCCGAGCCGTGCCGTCTCCTCGGCGTTCTCCGTCGAGCTGACGACGTACCGGTCGCCGGCTGCGATCGCGGCCCGCACTCTTCGCCGCCCGCGGCGCTGCTCGCGCCCGTACGTGAAGATGTCGGTGTTCCAAGGGCTCATGACGAGTGGGTGCACGTCCGCCCGCGCCGCCCAGTACCCGTACGGGAGGAGGTAGTGCGCGTGGACGAGGTCGACGTCGAGCTCCTTCGCCAGCGCCCGGATCGCCGCTGGGAAGCGCAGACGGCGAAACCCCTTGACCCGCGTCCCGAGCGTCAAGCTCGTGAGGCGGTGCGGCGTGATCCCGTCCAGCTCGCCCGGGCGGGTCGTGATCCGGTCGCTCACGAAGTGAATCTCGTGCCCGCGCTCGGCGAGACGCCAGGCCCAGCGCAGGAACACGAGCGAGCGCCCGTCGCCGACGCCGAGGACGCGAAGCGGGCGCTCAGCCACGACGGGCCTCTCTCTTCCCTCTGCCCTTGGTGAAGACGAGCATCACCTGGTTTTGGGGGTGGCCCCACGGGCCCTTGTACTCGGCGGAGAGGCTGGTTCCCTCGCAGATCCACTCGAACGTCGGGAAGTCGTAGTGGAACGAATCCGAGTCGAAATGCGTGACCTTGAGCTCGGACTGGCGGATGTCGTCGAGGTTTCGCTTGCCGGCCGGGTTCTCCCAGATCGTCGCGTAGAAGCGGCCGCCCTCGATCAGCGCCTGCTCCATGCGCATGAGGCACCGGATGATCTTGTTCAGAGGCAGGTGGGTGAAGACGGACTGCGCCAAGGCGTAGTCGAACCTTCGATCGAGGCGGCGGAAGTCGAAGTCGTCCATCGCGACGAGCGTCGGGCGCTTGTGCTCGAGCCCGTGGCGGGGGATCTCGACGCGCCGAGCTTCCCGGAGGACGGCGGCGTCCTTCTCGACGCCGAAGTAGTGGCCGGGCTCGAGGTAGTCGATGAAGCGGACGCCGCCGCGGAGGGGCCCGCACCCGACGTCGAGGAGGTAGTGCTCGGGGCGGAGCCCTCGCTCCTTCAGGTAGTCGAGCTGGAGGTCGCCGAGCAGCTCCCAGCGCGGAATGTTTCCGATCGTACGGCGGTGCCAGTCGGGGTCGAAAAGGGCGTGGTAGCGCCGCGGGATGATGCGCTTGACCGGGCGCTTGGCGGCGATCGGGACGAGCGGCTTCACCTTCTGGACGAGCTCTCGCGCGAGCGCCACGTCAGCTCCGCGTCGTGCTCAGGCGACGAAGCGGCGCGCCGGTCCGAAACCGAGCGCGGATCCGCCTGGCGAAGCGCACCGCTTGCACGATCGAGGGGCCGGGGTCGTCGGCCGCGAAGACGCCGTCCACGTACGGCGGCCGCTGCACCGCGTGCGCGCTTCCGGGCATGAACGCGATCGCCCACCGCTTCCCGTCACCTTGCATGCGGGCGGCGGGGAGCCGCTCGCCGATCAGGTCGCGGTAGGCGATCCACGTAATGTCGACGCCGCACGCCGCGCCGAGGCCGTGCCACTGCCAGAGGCGCGGGTTCACCTCGATGAGCTTGAAGCGACCGTCCCGCGGGTCGAGCTTCGTCTCGACCTGCGCGATCCCGTGGAACTCCAGTGCGCGCAGGACGCGGAGACCTTCCTCGACCACGTCGTCCACCCAGAGCGACTCGCCGACACGGCAACTCCCCATGAATGCGCGCGTCTGGCGGAGCTTGCGCCCACTGAAGACGGCGAGCGCGCCGCCGTCGGGAGCGATGTATGCGCCCAGCGTGTACAGGGCCTCGTCGCCACCGGGTACGAACTCCTGGACCATCGGCGCAAACTGCGCCATACGGCCGTACGCGGCTTCCAGGTCCTCCCGGTCTTCGCAGCGGAACGCCTGGCGCCTGTAGAGACGCTTGAACTCGAGCGGCTCGGCGGGCTTCACGAAGAGCGGGTAGCCGATCTCGTCGCCGGCCGCGAGCGCTTCCTGCAGGCTCTCCGGATGTGAGGTCCTCGGTGTCGCGAGCCCGGTGGCAGCTGCGCGCTCGAGCTGGTGGCGCTTGTTCTGGACGCGCTCGAGCACTTCCCAGGACGGGAACGGGAAGCGGTACAGGTGGCGAAGCTCGTCCGCGTGGCGGGCGAGGGCGTTCAGGTGCTCGTCGTGCGTCGGGAAGATCGGGACTGGGCCTGCAAGCGTCTCGCCGAGCCGGCGTGCGACGTCGATGAAGCCTTCCTCGTCGTCGAGGACGGGCGGCGCCAGGACGGGTTCGGCGTAGCGGGAGCGGAAGCCGAGCGCCCACGGCCGGTGGTCGACGGCCAGGACTCGCACGCCTCGCCTTCCGAGTGAGCGAACGGCGCCGAGGCCGTTCACCCACCCGACGTCGACGACGACCGCAACACCCCGCCCTTTCCGTCGCATCCGCGCGGAGTCTAGATGGAGACGCAGCCGCACGAACACGGCGCGCGCCATAATCGCCGCTTATGGATACGCGTCAGCTTCGCGTGTTCTGCACCGTGGTCGACGAGGGGAGCTTCTCCAGGGCCGCCGAGCGGCTCGGCGTGACGCAGCCCGCCGTCTCGCTCCAGGTCCGGGCGCTCGAGGATCGAATCGGGCGCAGGCTGGTCGACCGCGCCGGCCGGCGCGTCGAGCCGACGGAGGCGGGGCGGCTCGTGTACCGCAGCGGGCAGCGGCTCCTCGCCGCCGAGGAGCACCTGCTCGCCGACCTGGCCGACGACGAAGGGGCGCTTGGAGGCACGCTCGCGATCGGCGCCTCCACCGGCCCGGGCGCCTACCTGGTCCCGCTTCTCCTCTGCGAGTTCGCGGCCGGTCACCCCGCCCTCGGCGTCGCGCTCACGATCGCGGACACGGACGCTGTGGCGGCGGCGGTCGGCGAACGGCGCCTCGAGCTCGGGATCGTCGGGGCGAAGCGGCGCAGCCGGGCGCTTCTCTGGGAGCCGCTCGCGCGCGACGAGATCGTGCTCGCCGTCCCCGCCGGTCACCGCTTCGCGGGGCAGGAGGTCTCTCTGGAGGCGCTGCGCGGCGAGGCCCTCGTCGTCATGCAGGAGGGAGCGGGCGTGCGCCACGTCGTCGAGGAGGAGCTGCGGCGGGCGGGCCTGCGTCTCCGCGACCTGCATCCGCGCCTCGAGCTCGGGCTCCAGGAGTCCGTCAAGAGCGCGGTCGCGGCCGGCTTCGGAGTCACGTTCATCTCGCGCACGGCGGTCGAGGCCGAGCTCGCCGCCGGCACGCTCGCGACCGCTCGCGTCGCCGGCCTCGAGCCTGCGCGCGTGATCTACGTCGTCCGCCTGCGAGGGCGGACTCCGACGCGGGCGGCGGAGGCGTTCCTCGCCTTCGCACGGGAGCGGACGGCGTGATCGTCCGCTGGGGTCTCGACCGGTACCCGGAGGTTCTGGCGCACCTCGGCGTGGACGACCCGCTCGTCGTCACGACCCCGAGGTGGCGGGAGATCGCGGCCGGCTTGCGCCCGCGGGCGACGTTCGCCGGGGTGGAGCCGCACGTGCCCGCGCGGACGGTCGACGAGGCCGAGCGGCTCGTTGCCGGCGCGGACGTCCTCGTCGCCGTCGGCGGTGGAAGCGCGATCGACACGGCCAAGGCGGCCTCCGCGCGCACGGGGCTTCCGGTCGCCTCGATTCCGACGACGTACTCCGGCGCGGAGTGGACGGCGAGCTTCGGCGTTCGCGACGAGGAGCGGCGGCGCAAGGGCGGAGGCAGCGGCGCCAGGGTCGCGGGGATCGTCTACGAGCCCGAGCTCACCCTCTCGCTCGGGCGGGCCGAGACCGGCGGCACCGCTCTCAACGCCCTCGCGCACTGCGCGGAGGCGCTCTACGTGGCGGGGCGAAACGACGCGGCCGACGCCGAGGCGCTCGCCGGCGCCGCCGCGATCTCGCGTGCCTTGCCGCGCACGCTGAAGGACGGGCGCGACCGCGAGGCCCGCCGTCAGCTTCTCGAGGGCGCCGCGCCCGCGGGGGCGGCGCTCGCCGGCGCCGGGCTCGGGCTCGCGCACGCGATGGCGCAGGCGCTTGGCGGCCGCCACGCGGTCCCCCACGGAGCGGCGAACGCCCTCTGCCTCGCTCCTGCTCTTCGCTTCAACGAGCCGGTCGCCGGGGACGCGCTCACACGCCTCGCCCGGGCGATGGCGAGCGCCGACGCCGCCGCGCGCGCCGAAGAGCTCGCGCGCCTCGCGGGCTTCGAGCGCCTGCGTAGCCTCGGCGTCCGCGCGGAAGAGCTGCCGCTCGTCGCCGAGGCAGTCGTCGAGCGCCCGGGCGCGAAGGCGAACCCGCGGCCGGCTGACGCCGCGGAGATCCTCGAGCTCCTGCGCTCGATCTGGTAGGGCGTCGCAGCGGGGAGCGCCGCCGGAAGAAACGGGCAGAATGCCGCCGTGGACGACTGGCGGCTCACCGTCGAGCTTCCGGGCGAGGAGGAGGCGAGCGAGCTCCTCGGCTGGTTTCGCGAGCTCGAGCTCGCGGGCGCCGAGCGCGACCGGCTCGGCGAGCGCGTGATCGTCAGCCGCGACGGAGGGACGATCTTTCTCTACACGGACAGCGAGGAGCGGGCGCGCTCGGTCGCGCGGATGGTGCGCGAGCGGGTCGGCGCCGCGGAGGACGTGCGTCTCACTCGCTGGCATCCCGTCGCCCAGTCGTGGGAGGACGCGGCGGTCCCGCTTCCCCGCACCGACGAGGAGTGGCGCGCCGAGCACGAGCGCCAGCAGGCGCGGGAAGCGGTCGACTCCCGCCGCGCCGGGCACGGCGAGTGGGAGGTCCGCGTGGAGCTCCCGAGCCATGACGCCACGCTCGAGCTCGCGGAGCGTCTCGAGCGGGAGGGGATCCCGACGGTGCGTCGCTATACGTTCGTCCTCGTGGGGGCCGAGAACGAGGATCAGGCGCACGAGCTCGCGGCCCGCCTCGAGCGCGAAGCGCCGGAAGAGGCGAGGATCGAGGTCGAGCCGGGCGGCCAGATGGTCTGGGAGGTCACCCCCGCGAACCCGTTCGCCGTCTTCGGCGGCCTCGGAACCTGACGCCGCACGCGACGGCACGTGTGGACGGAAGCGGCAGACCGCGTGCGAGGCGCGCGCATCCTGCGGCCGTTCGGGATCCGCGACTTCGCGCTGCTCTGGACCGCGATGAGCGTCTCCCTGCTGGGGGACGGGATCTACTTCGTCGCGATCGCATGGCAGGTGTACGAGATCTCGAACGCGCCCACGGCGCTCTCGGTCGTCGGGGTCGCATGGACGCTCCCCAACGTCCTCCTGCTCCTCGTGGGCGGAGTCCTCTCGGATCGCTTCGACCGCCGCCGCCTCATGATCGTCTCGGACGTCGTGCGCGGACTCGCGATCGCCGCGATCGGCGTCCTCTCGGTCAGCGGCTCGCTCGAGCTCTGGCACCTCCTGGGGCTCGTCGCTCTCTACGGGGCCGGCGAGGCGCTCTTCGCACCCGCCTTCCAGGCGATCGTGCCGGACATCGTCCCGCCGGAGCACCTCGTCCAGGCCAACTCGCTCGACATGCTCATGCGCCCGCTCGCGGCGCAGCTCACGGGGCCTGCGCTCGGCGGCCTCCTGATCGCGTGGATCGGGGCGGGCCCCGCCTTCCTCGCCGACGCGGCCTCCTTCTGGCTCTCCGCCGCCTGCCTCGCCGCCATGTCGTCCCGGCCGCTCCCCTTGCGGGCGGCCGCCGGCGCTCGGTCCGCGCTCGCCGACGTCGCGGAGGGCTTCCGCTTCGTCCGCTCGCATACCTGGCTCTGGGGGACGCTCACGGCCGCTGCCGCCTCCCTCCTCTGCTTCTACGGGCCCGTCGAGGTGCTGCTGCCGTACGTGGTCAAGAACGATCTCGGCGGGAGCTCTCGGGATTACGGCCTCGCCCTCGCGGCGATGGGCGCCGGCTCGGTGGGGGCCGCCCTGGTCATCGGCCGCCGGACGCTCCCGGGCCGCCACATCGCCTTCATGTACGTCAACTGGACGGTCGCGGTGGCGATGGTGTCCGTCTTCGGTGTCGCGGGTGAGCTCTGGCAGGTGATGCTGGCCGGGGTCGTGCGCGGCGTCGGGATCACGCTCGGTCTCGTCGTCTGGATGACCCTCGTCCAGACCCTCGTTCCGCGCGAGCTGCTCGGCCGCGTCTCGTCCTTCGACTGGCTCGTCTCGATCAGCCTCATCCCCGTCTCCTTCGCGCTCACGGGCCCGGTTGCCCACGCGCTGGGAGCCCGGGAGACGCTCGTCGGCGCCGGCGTCCTGGGAGCGGCGATCACGCTCGCGTTCCTCTTCCTCCCGGGCATGCGGGAGAGCGAGCGGGCAGGGCTGCTCGCAGCGACGCCCGGGGCGATGCACGGGCGCGGCCGCTCAAGCTCGCTCCAACGCGGAGTAGAATAACGAATGCTAATCGTTTGAATTAGTAACAGCCTGGTATAGTCGGCCCCGTGGCCGAACGGCTCTCGTACGACGTGCTCGTGGTCGGAAGCGGTGCGGCCGGGCTCGCCGCGGCGCTCTCGGCGGAGCGAGCAGGCGCGCGCGTCGCGCTCGCGAGCAAGGGGTCGTTGCAGTCGTGCAACTCCGCCAAGGCGCAGGGGGGGATCCAGGCGGGCGTCGGCGAGGACGACTCGCCGGAGCAGCACGCCGAGGACGTGTGGCGCTCCTCCCACGAGACGGCCGACGTCGGGCTCGTCCGCGTGCTGACGCAGGAGGCGCCGGCAACCGTGCGCTGGCTGGAGGAGGTCGGCGTCGAGTTCACGCGCGAGAACGGGGGGTATCGGCTCGCGCGCTGCGGCGGCGCGTCGCGCAGCCGACTCCTCCAGGTGGGCGACCGGACGGGGCACGCGATCACGACGGCCCTTCGGGCGGCTCTGGCCGCCTCCAGCGCAACGACGTTTCCGAAGTCGCCTCTCACCTCGCTCGAGCCCGGCGAGAACGGCTGGCACGCCGTCTGCGGCGAGCACGAGATCGCGGCCGCCACGGTCGTGCTCGCGGCCGGTGGCCGCTGCTTCCGAGAGGCGGAGGAGCGCGAGGAGCTGTCCACGAACCACGCGGGGGCGACGGGCGAGGTCACGGAGCTCGCGCTCGAGCTGGGCGCGAAGGGGCGCGACCTCGACTCGCTGCAGTACCACCCGAACGGCGGCGCCTGGCCGGCGAGCATGCAGGGCTACTCGATCCCGGAGACGACGCGCGCGTACGGCGCGTCCCTCCTGAACGCCGAGGGCGAGGAGTTCACCGACCCGCTCGGGCCCCGGGACGTCGTCTCCGAGGCGATCTTCCGCGAAATGCTCGAGGGTCGCGGCGTGGAGACCCCCGACGGACGGCGCGCGGTCTGGCTCGACACCACGCGGATCCCTCCCCGCGACGCCGAGATCTCGCTCCCGTACATGCTCCGCCGCTACCGCGCCGCGGGTATCGACCCGCTCTCGGAGCCGATCCTGACCTATCCCGTGCTCCACTACCAAAACGGCGGCCTGGTGATCGACGAGCGGGGCGAGACGACGATCGAGGGGCTCTTCGCGTGCGGCGAGATCGCCGGCGGCACGCACGGGCGCAACCGGATGATGGGCAACAGCCTCCTCGAGTGCTGCGTCTTCGGGCGGCGCGCGGGGCGGACGGCGGCGGAGAAGGCGGCGTAGTGGCGGTCGCCGTCGATGTCGAGAGGGCCGTGGCCGACGCCGCCGCACACCTGTACGTGTGGGCGCTGAAGGACATCCCCCAGGATCTGCGCGACGCGATCCGCGACGCGCGTGAGAGAGAGACGTCGGTGCCGGGCCGCCGCGTGCTCGAGACGATCGTGCGCAACGTCGAGGTCGCCGAGAGCGAGGCCAACCTCGTCTGCCAGGACACGGGAATCGCCGTGTACTACTGCCGCGTCGGCGAGGCCTTTCCGCTTCACCCCGCCCGGATCTACGAGGCGCTTCGCGAAGGCACGGAGCGCGCGACGGTGGAGCATCCGCTGCGCTCGAACACGGTGCACACGCTCACGCGCGAGAACACGGGGCAGAACGTCGGCTACCGGGTTCCCATCGTCCACTGGGACTTCGTCCCGGGGTGGGACGGGCTGGACGTCAAGTGCGTCCCCAAGGGCTCGGGCTCGGAGAACATGAGCTTTCTGAAGATGTGCGTGCCCGCCGACGGCGTGCGCGGGATCAAGCGGTTCGTGCTCGACTCGATCGTGGGTGCGGGCGGGAAGCCGTGCCCGCCTGGGATCGTCGGTGTGGGCCTCGGCGGATCCGCCGACTACGCGATGCACCTGGCCAAGGAGGCGATTGCGCGGCCGGTGGGCACGCGGAACCGGGACCCCCTCGTCGCCCGGCTCGAGGAGGAGCTCTTCGAGCTCCTGAACGAAACCGGGATCGGGCCCATGGGCCTCGGCGGCGACGTGACCGCGCTCGCGGTCCACGTCGAGCACGCGGACACGCACATGACGCTGAACCCGGTCGCCGTGAACTACCAGTGCTGGGCCGCGCGCCGAGCCACCGCGCACGTGAGCCCCGACGGTGCCGTCGACTACGACCGCGAAGCGTGATGCGCGGCGCCGTGCCGCTGCGAGCGCCGCTCCGGCCCCTCGGGCGGAGCGGCGCCGCTACGTCCCAGTGCGGAGGGCCGGCGTAGGCATGGCCGACGTGCGCCTCACCTTCCCCACCGACGAGGCAGCGATCCGCGAGCTGCGCGCGGGCGACTCGCTGACCGTGGACGGGCACGTCATCGGGATCCGCGACCGCACGCAGATCCGGATCTTCGACGGTGCGCAAGCGCCGCCGTTCGACCTCACCGGCGCGCTCCTCCTGCACACCGCGCCGAACGTGCGCAAGCTCGGGCCCGGACGCTACGAGCCGATCTGCGTGGGGACGACCACGAGCGCTCGCATGGTCCGCTTCACGGAGCCGCTGGGGCGCGAGTACGGCGTGCGCGCGATCTGCGGCAAGGGCGGCCTGCCGGACGAGGCGATCGAGCCGATGCAGCGCCTGGGGATGGTGTACCTCGCGATCGTCGGCGGGGCGGCGGCGCTGGAGACGACCCAGATCGAGGAGATCGAGGAGGTGGCGTGGGAGGAGCTCATGCCGGAGTGTCTGTGGAAGTTCCGTGTCCGGGACTTCGGCCCGCTCACCGTGGCGATCGACGCGCACGGAACGTCCCTCTACCACGACGTCGAGGCTGAGGCGCGCAAGCGTCTCGAGGAGATCTATGCGCGAATCTGACGGTTTTCTCGACGTCCCTGCCCGGAGCGCGAAGCCGCGCGCGCAGGGGCTCACGCACGTGATCGACAAGGGCCTGAACCTGCGGGAGATCGAGGGGCTCTTCGACACCGCCGGCGAGTACGTCGACGTGGTCAAGCTCGGCTGGGGCACCTCGTACGTGACCCGCAACCTGGAGAAGAAGATCGCGCTCTACCGCAGCTTCGAGACCCCGGTCGTGTGCGGCGGAACCCTCTTCGAGGCTGCCGTAGCACGCGAGCGGCTGGACGAGTATCGCAGCTGGCTGCTCGAGAACCGGATCTCGCACGTCGAGGTCTCGGACGGGACGATCGACCTCCCGCACGAGCGCAAGCTGGAGCTGATCTCGCTCCTCGCCCGCGACTTCGTCGTCCTTTCCGAGGTCGGCTCGAAGGACGCGGACGTCGTCTACGCGCCGTACCAGTGGGTCGAGTGGATGCGCGACGAGCTCGCGGCGGGAGCCTGGAAGGTGATCACGGAGGGACGCGAGAGCGGGACCGCCGGGATCTTCCGCCCCACCGGGGAGATGCGGACCGGCCTCATCGAGGAGATCGTGCACGGGATCGACGTGGGCGAGATCATCTTCGAGGCGCCGACGAAGTCCTCGCAGGCCTGGTTCGTCCGCCAGTTCGGGCCGGACGTGAACCTCGGGAACATCCCGCCGGACGAGGTGATCCCGCTCGAGACCCTGCGCCTCGGCCTGCGCGCCGACACCCTCCGGGAGGTGCTGCTCCGTGAGCGAGAGCCTACGGCTTGAGGACGCGCGGGCCGCGGGCGCCGACCTCCCGCTCGCCGACCTGGAGGCGCTGTCCGCCGAGGAGCTCCTGCGCTGGGCCGCCGGCGAGTTCGGCGACCGCCTCTGCCTCTCCTGCTCCTGGCAGAAGCAGTCCTCCGTCCTCGTGCACATGGTCTCCGAGCTCGGGCTCGAGCTCGACGTCGTCGAGCTCGACACCCACCTCTTCTTCCGCGAGACGTACGAGACCCGCGAGCGGCTGGTCGAGCGCTACGGGCTCTCGCTCATCCGCCCCGACGTCCTCACCGTGGCCGAGCAGCACCGCCGCGAGGGCCCGAACCTGTGGGAGCACAACCCCGATCGCTGCTGCCACGTCCGCAAGGTCGAGCCCCTGATCGAGGCTCTGCGCCCGTACGACGCCTGGGTCTCCGGGATCCGGCGCGAGCAGTCGCCCTCGCGGGTGAACGCGCGCAAGCTCGAGCGCTCAGAGCGCTACGGCGTCTGGAAGGTGCAGCCGCTCGCGGACTGGTCGGAAGACGACGTGTGGCGCTACATCGTCGCCAACGAGATCCCCTACAACCCGCTGCACGACGTCGGTTACCGTTCGATCGGCTGCATTCCGTGTACCCGTCCGACGAGGCCGGACGAGGAGGAGCGGGCCGGCCGCTGGGCAGGTTCCGACAAGCTCGAGTGCGGCATCCACCTCGAAGCCGCAACGCAAGGAGCTCGATGACCGATCACATCTACGCGCAGGAGCACCCCGTATCCGACCGCGTCCGCGGCGGCGGGTTCACCATCTGGTTCACGGGCCTCTCGGGCTCGGGCAAGACGACGGTCTCGCACCTCGTCGGCCCGGAGCTCGAGGAGCGGGGGCTCCTCGTGGAGTACCTGGACGGGGACACTGTCCGCACGCACCTCTCCAAGGGCCTCGGCTTCTCGCGCGAGGATCGCGACACGAACATCGAGCGGATCGGCTGGGTGGCGGCGCGCCTCACGCGCCACGGAGCCGCCGTTATCTGCGCCGCGATCTCCCCGTACGAGGAGACGCGGGCGCGGGCGCGCGCGGCCGTCGAGGAGTTCGGGCCCTTCCTGGAGGTCTACGTGAAGGCGTCCGTGGAGGAGTGCGCGCGCCGCGACGTGAAGGGCCTGTACGAGAAGGCGTTTGCGGGCGAGATCAGGGGCTTCACCGGCGTCGACGACCCCTACGAGGAGCCGACCGCGCCGGATGTCGTCCTCGAGACCGAGGAGCAGTCGCCCGAGGAGAGCGCGCGCGCGGTCGTCGGCAAGCTGGAGGAGCTCGGGCTGGTGGTCGCCGGGATGCGCGCGTGACCGTGACCGCGGAGACGCACCTCGTCGCGCCCCACGGCGGCGAGCTCGTCCGCGCGAGCGGCGAGCGGCCGGACGACCTCGAGCGTCTGGAGCGCGTACGGCTACGCCCGCGCGAGCTCGCCGACCTCGACATGCTCGCCTCAGGCGCCCTCTCGCCTCTCACGGGGTTCATGGGACGCGAGGACTACGAGCGCGTCCTCGACGAGATGCGGCTCGTGAGCGGTCTCGCGTGGGCCCTTCCCGTCTGCCTCTCCGTCGAGTCGGAGCCCGTGGGCGACCGGGTCGCGCTCGTGGACGGCGAGGAGCGGCCGCTCGCCGTGCTGACGGTCGAGGAGGTCTTCCCGTACGACCGCGAGCGCGAGGCGGAGCGGTGCTTTCGCACGCGAGACCGCGCTCACCCCGGCGTGGCGCGCCTCCACGAGCAGGCGCCGCTTTACCTCGCCGGGCCGGTCACGGTCTTCGAGCGCCCGGAGCCGCCCTTCCCCCGGCTCGCCCTCGACCCCGCCGACACGCGCGCGCTCTTCTCGCAGCGCGGGTGGAGGCGGGTCGTCGGGTTCCAGACCCGCAACCCGATCCACCGCGCGCACGAGTACTTGACGAAGTGCGCGCTCGAGACCGTCGACGGCCTCCTCATCCACCCGCTCGTGGGCGAGACGAAGTCGGACGACACGCCCGCGGCCGTTCGCGTCCGGGCCTACGACGTCCTGGTCGAGCACTACTACCCGCGCGACCGCGTCGTGGTCGCGGCCTTCCCCGCCGCTATGCGCTACGCCGGGCCGCGCGAGGCGATCTGGCACGCCATCTGCCGCAAGAACTACGGCTGCTCCCACTTCATCGTCGGGCGGGACCACGCGGGCGTCGGGTCGTACTACGGAAGCTACGACGCCCAGCTCATCTTCGACGAGTTCGGCCCAGACGAGCTCGGCGTCGAGCCGATGTTCTTCGAGCACTCGTTCTGGTGTCGGGCGTGCGGCCAGATGGCCTCCCCGAAGACTTGTCCCCACGGCTCGGGAGAGCGGGTCTTCCTCTCGGGGACACAGGTGCGCGAGCTCCTCGCTCGCGGCCAGCTCCCCCCGGAGGAGTTCACCCGGCCGGAGGTCGCGCAGGTCCTGATCGAGGCCCACCGGACGCGCTAGGGGCCTGTCCGGGAACGTACGTGATGCTGGGGCACGCGAACACCGCGCGCTCGCCAGGACGCAGGGAGCGTGAATACGCAGGCATATTTGCGCGACTGAGGACGCCGCCAGCGCCGGTTTGCAGCTGCACGGGGCGCGCCGGGGCTTCCGGACAGGCGCCTAGGCGAGGCGCATCTCGCCTCCCCGCATGTGAGCGATGACCTGGGAGCTCACGCTCACCGGCCTCCTGATCGGGCTCCTCGTCGGGTTCACGGGGATGGGCGGCGGCAGCCTGATGACGCCCGTCCTCATCCTCGTCTTCGACTTCAACGTGGTTGTCGCCGTCGGCACGGACATCCTGCACGGCGCGATCTTCAAGACGATCGGCGCCTGGCGGCACCGTGTGCTCGGAAACGTGCACGCGCGCCTCGCCTTTTGGCTCGCGCTCGGCTCCGTGCCCGCCTCCCTGGCCGGCGTGTGGGTCGTCGAGCTCCTCCAGCGCCGCTACGGGGACGACGTGAACGACGTGGCCAGCACGATCCTCGGCGTGGCGCTGGTGCTGGGCGCCCTCGGCCTCGTCGCCCGCACGTTCCTGCACCGTCGTGAGCCGGACGAGCGCCCCTACCGGCTGCGGAACCGCGACCGGCTCGCAGCGCTGGCGGTCGGCCTCTCGGGCGGCTTCATCCTCGGGCTCACGTCCGTCGGGAGCGGGACGTACTTCGGCCTCATGCTGCTTCTCCTCTTCCCGTTCACCGCGCCGAAGATCGTGGGGACGGACATCTTCCATGCCGCCGTTCTCCTCTGGGCGGCGGGGCTCGCGCACCTGAGCGCCGACAACGTCGACCTCGCCGCGACGGGGTGGCTTGCGCTCGGCTCGGTGCCGGGCATCCTGCTCGGGAGCCAGCTCTCGGTGCGGCTGCCGGAGCGCGCCGTCCGTCTCTCGCTCGCGACCGTCCTTACCCTGGCGGGGATCCGCCTCGCGCTCGCGTAGCCGCCGCGCGGAGAGGCTTGGTACGGTCCGCACCATGGCGCAGACCGAGCTCGGCGTCGACGCGCTGCTCGCGGGAGAGGAAGCCCGGGATCCGCTCGTCTCCGTCGTGATCACGGTCTACAACGAGGAAGCGGCGATCCTCGAGGTCCACCGGCAGACGAGCGCCGCGCTCGACGCGCTCGGGCGCCCCTTCGAGCTCATCTTCGTCGACGACGGCTCGCGCGACCGGACGTGGGCCACGCTCGAGGCGATCCACCGCGCCGACCCGAGGGTGCGGGCCGTCCGCTTCAAGCGGAACTTCGGGCAGCACCCGGCGATGCACGCCGGCATCGTGCGGGCGCGCGGTGACGTCGTCGTCACGATGGACGCCGACCTCCAGAACTCGCCGGAGGAGATCGTTGGGCTCATCCGGGCGGTCGACGCGGGCTACGACGTCGCCAGCGGCCGGCGGCGGACGCGCAAGGAGGGCTGGGCGCGCACGCTCCCCTCGAAGCTCGTGAACCGCATGCTGCGGAGCTTCACCAGGGCGGACATCGCCGACTTCGGCTGCTCGTTCAACGCGTACCGCCGGGAGGCGCTCCTCTCGATGGCAGGGGCGATCGGCAAGCAGAAGTTCACGAAGGCGCTCGTGCTCTCGACCGGCGCGAGCGTGATCGAGGTGGACATCGACCACCGTGCGCGTCAGGGCCGCTCGCGCTACACGTGGCTGGGCCTCATACGCGTCGCGCTCCACGTGCTCGCGGGCTTCTGGCCGCAGCCCATCCAGTGGGCGGGGATCACGATCGGGATCGCCTCGTCGCTCCTCTCCGTCGCCGCCGGGATCTGGGGGCTCGTCGTCTGGGTCGTCCGGGACGACTTCCCGGGCCAGCTCTTCCTCGCCTCGCTCGTCCTCGCGATCCTCGGGATCCAGGGGTTCATCTTCGCGCTCGTGGGGGAGTACCTCGGCCGCCTGCAGCGGGACGTCGAGGGCCGGCCGCTGTACGCGATCCGCGGCGAGCTCGACGGCCGCCGCGAGCCGGGCGTCTAGCCGCGCGTTTGCCGGGGCAGCGTGCGCTGCGAGCACGGCTCGCGGAGCTCCGCGAGCGCGTCGCACACGGTGACGAGGCCGGCGCGCAGCTGCCGCCGGAAGGCGAACGATCGGCGGTAGGTCGAGCCGTGGACGGCGACGAGGGCGTCACGTCCCGTCCGCCAGACCGCGTGCGGGCTTGCGAAGGGCCCCGGCGCCTTCACGATCAGCCAGCCGGGGAAGACGGCCACCTCGGCCCGCGCTCCCAGCCGGCGCACGAGCGCGCGCTCGCGCACGAGCGTGTCGTACAGGGGCAGCGCGACGACGACTGACGAAGCGGGGTAATCCGCCCGCTCGGCCATGGCGAGCGGGCGACCGGAGCGCGAGATCGCGGTCGAATGGCGGGTGCCAGCGAGGGCCTCCGCGTAGACCGGCGAGTAGAAGAGGAGCACGGCGTCGCGCCCCGCGTGGCCGCGCACCCAGCCGGCCGGCGCAGCGAGCGCGGCGCGGGTCGCGCTCGCGTCGACCCTCGGGTCGGGGATCCCCGAGGGAGCGAGG
>JACVSB010000013.1 GCA_014534155.1 Thermoleophilia bacterium | reverse complement strand
GGACTTCTCTCCCTCTATATCTTCGTCACCAAGGCCGGCATCGTCGCCTTCTCGACGGGGTACGTGCCCTTCGCCGAGAACCCGGGCGAGTGGTTCACGCACCTCGTGCTGCCCTGGGTCGTGCTCGCGATGCTCTACGCCGCGTTCTACGCCCGCATGACGCGCGGGAACCTGATCGACACGATGAGCGAGGACTACATCCGAACCGCGCGCGCGAAGGGGCTGCCCGAGCGGCGCGTGGTCATGAAGCACGGACTGCGCGCCAGCCTGACGCCCGTCGTGACGATGTTCGGCATGGACGTCGCGCTCCTGATCGGCGGCGCTGTCATCACAGAGACGGTGTTCAACATCCAGGGCCTCGGCAACTGGGCGGTGAACGCCGCGGCCTCGGCCGATCTCCCCGCGGTCGTCGGCGCGACGCTCGTCCTCGCCGTCGCGGTCGCCCTCGCGAGCCTCGTCGTCGACATCCTGTACGCCTACCTCGACCCGAGAGTGCGGTACACGTGAGCGCCGCGGCCACGACCGGCGACGGCTTCCGGGGCGAGGTCCTGCTGGACGTCCGCGACCTCAGGGTCCACTTCCCGACCGCCGACGGCGTCGTCAAGGCCGTCGACGGCCTCTCGTTCACGGTGCACCGCGGCGAGACCTTCGGGATCGTCGGGGAGTCCGGCTCGGGCAAGAGCGTCACCTGCCTGACGGCGCTCGGCCTCATCAACCGCAAGTCGGCGCGCGTCCAGGGCGAGATCCTCTTCAAGGGGCGAAACCTCCTCGAGCTCGAGGGCAAGGACCTGCAGCGGATCCGGGGCAAGGAGCTCGCCATGATCTTCCAGGACCCGTTCGCGTCGCTCCATCCGATGTACCGGGTCGGCGACCAGCTCGTCGAGGCGGTCCTCGTGCACGCCGAGATGCCGAAGCAGAAGGCGCGGGAGCGCGTCGTCGAGCTCCTGGACGCAGTCGGCATTCCGCGCCCGCGCGATCGGTTCCGCGACTACCCGCACCAGTTCTCGGGCGGGATGCGCCAGCGCGCGATGATCGCGATGGCCCTCGTCCACAACCCGGACGTTCTCATCGCCGACGAGCCCACGACCGCGCTCGACGTGACCGTTCAGGCGCAGATCCTCGAGCTGATCGAGGAGGTCAAGGAGCAGTTCGACATCGGCGTCATCCTCATCACGCACGACCTCGGCGTGATCGCCGACGTCTCGCAGACCGTCCTCGTCATGTACGCCGGTCGCGCCATGGAGCGCGCCCCGAGGGACGAAATGTTCCGGGCCCCGCTCCACCCGTACACGTGGGGGCTCCTCGATTCCATGCCCCGCGTCGGCCACAAGGGCGAGCGTCTCCTGCCGATCGAGGGGGCGCCTCCCTCGCTCATCAACGTACCGCCGGGCTGCCCCTTCCATCCCCGCTGCCCGCACCGCTTCCAGCCGTGCGACAACGAGCGCCCGGGCTTCGTCGACCGCGGCGGCGGGCACCCCGAGGCGTGCCACCTCCCGATCGAGGAGAAGCGCCGACTCTGGCGCGAGCATGAGGAGCGGCGCCTGAAGGTGGCCGTCTAGTTCGATGGCCAACGTCGTCGATGATGCTTCGGCCCGGGCGGGCCGACGTGGCTCGGAAGAGCCGCTCGTCTCCGTCCAGCACCTGACGAAGCACTTCCCGATCACGCGCGGGATCATCTTCCAGCGGGAGGTTGGGCGCGTGCACGCAGTCGAGGACGTCTCGTTCGACATCTTCCCCGGCGAGACGGTCGGCCTCGTGGGCGAGTCGGGCTCGGGCAAGTCCACGACGGCGCGCCTGATCCTGAGGCTGCTCGATGCGACGAGCGGCCGGATCGTCTTCGACGGGCGCGACCTCACCAATCTGGGAGCGCGCGCGATGCGGCCGCTTCGGCGGGAGATGCAGATCATCTTCCAGGACCCGTACTCGTCGCTGAACCCGCGCCAGACGGTCGGGCAGATCATCGGAGCCCCGTACGCGATCCAGAAGACCGAGCGGAACATCCGCCGGCGCGTGCAGGAGCTGATGGACCGCGTCGGCCTCAACCCCGAGCACTACAACCGCTACGCGCACGAGTTCTCCGGGGGCCAGCGCCAGCGCATCGGGATCGCGCGGGCGCTCGCGCTCTCGCCGAAGCTGATCGTGTGCGACGAGCCGGTCTCGGCGCTGGATGTGTCGATCCAGGCCCAGATCCTGAACCTGCTGCGCAGCCTGCAGGCCGACTTCAACCTGACCTACCTCTTCATCTCGCACGACCTCGGCGTCGTGCGCTACGTCTCCGACCGGATCGCGGTCATGTACCTGGGGCGGATCGTCGAGATCGGGGACGCGGCTGAGCTCTACGAGACGCCGCGGATGCCGTACACGGCAGCTCTGCTCTCGGCCGTCCCCAAGGGCGAGATCGGCGGGAACGGGCGCGTGCGCGAGCGGATCGTGCTCAAGGGCGACGTCCCCTCGCCCGTCGACCCTCCGCCCGGCTGCGTCTTCCACCCGCGCTGCCCGCAAGCGCGGCTCGTCTCGCGGCGAGAGGACGAGGTCCCCGAGAACTGCCGGTCCGAGATACCGCCGCTCGGCGAGGTCGACCCGGGGCGCTATGCCGCTTGCTGGTATCCGGTGCAGCCAGGTCAGCCGCTCGACCGGTCGGCGCACAGCTGAGCGCGGCCGCCGTGCCGCCGGCGAGTACCGTCATACCCGCTAACCGCGACCTCGGGCCTGCGTCTAGAAGAGGGAGGTGACGCGTCTGCGAGGACGAGACGAGCGACGATGCGACCGCGCGCTCCAGTCGGTCTCCCTCGACCTGGACGGAGAGCTCTCGCACCTCGAGCGCGCACTCCTCAGGGCGCACCTCGGGCGCTGTCCGGCATGCGCCGCTTCGGCGGCCGAGATGCGCGCGCTCGCTGCGGCCCTGCGCTCGGCGCCGCTCGAGAAGCCGATGCGCGCGCCCGCCGCTCCTCGAGGGAGGCGCGCCCGCGCGCGCGCTTTCCGCGTGGCGCTCGCCGCCACGCTCGCCGTCCTCGCCGCGGGTCTCGGCGTCGTCGCCGGATCGGTCCGCGACCGCCCGGCCGAGCCGCCCACGCCCACGGGGTCGGAGATCGCGCTCCTGCCCTCGAGCGACGACGCGCGCGACGTCCAGCGCGTCCGGCCGCGGGAGCGCCCCGAGCCGGTCGAGCCGCGCCTCGGCGGCGTCTAGCCGTTCCCGGAGTAGCATTCGGTTGTGCCGTACCAGCCAACCGCGATCTCGTCGTACGTCTGACACCTCGACCACGCTGCCCGGGTGGCGGCGGGGGAGTCACGTGCGGCTCGGCAGCGGGCCGAGCTCGACCGACGGCCGCGGGCGGGCAGGGAACGTGAGCGCCGCTCGCTTTCAGGTCTCCTGCGCCCGGTTCGGGTAGCTCTTCTCCGCGGTGGAAGCTCGTGAGGTCGTAACGCTTTCGGCTCCTCGGCCGGCAGCGAGGACGCGGCTCGCGGGGAAGCACGGCCGCCCACGCTAGAGTTCGGCCGCGAGAACCCGAGCGAGCCAGGAGCGCGCATGCCCGAGCAGAACGGAACCGCGGGTAGCGTCGTCGAGATCCGCGGCGTCGTGGTCGACGCCGTTTTCCACGGCGACCTGCCCCCGATCTACAACGCCCTCGAGATGGAGATCCCCGGCGGGGACGGCCGCGAGCCGGTCACGCTCATCGCGGAGGTGCAGCAGCATCTCGGCAACGACCGCGTGCGCGCGGTCGCCATGGATTCCACGGACGGCCTTGCGCGGGGGGCGAAGGTGATCGACACCGGGGCGCCGATCACGGTTCCGGTCGGCGAGGCGACGCTGGGGCGAATCTTCAACGTCCTCGGGGACCCGATCGACGAGAAGGGGGAGCCGCCGGAGGCGCAGGAGCGCTGGCCGATCCACCGCGAGGCGCCCTCCCTCGAGGACCTCGTGCCCAGGATCGAAGTGTTCGAGACGGGGATCAAGGTCATCGACCTCCTCGCGCCCTACGTGAAGGGCGGGAAGGTGGGCCTCTTCGGCGGCGCCGGCGTCGGCAAGACCGTCCTCATCCAGGAGCTGATCCGGAACATCGCGGAGGAGCACGAGGGCCTCTCGGTCTTCTCGGGCGTCGGCGAGCGGACCCGCGAGGGCAACGACCTGTGGCTCGAGATGACGGAGTCCGGCGTGATCGACAAGACGGCGCTCGTCTTCGGACAGATGAACGAGCCGCCGGGAGCACGCCTTCGCGTCGGCCTTTCCGGCCTCACGATGGCCGAGTACTTCCGCGAGCAGGGTCAGGACACCCTGCTCTTCATCGACAACATCTTTCGCTTCGTCCAGGCTGGCTCCGAGGTCTCGGCGCTGCTCGGACGGATGCCCTCGGCGGTCGGCTACCAGCCGACGCTCGCCACCGAGATGGGCCAGCTGCAGGAACGGATCACGTCGACCCGCAAGGGGTCGGTCACGTCCGTGCAGGCGATCTACGTCCCCGCCGACGACCTGACGGACCCCGCGCCCGCGAACACGTTCGCGCACCTCGACGCGACGACGGTGCTCTCGCGCGGCATCGCCGAGCAGGGGCTCTACCCGGCGGTCGACCCGCTCGACTCCTTCTCGCGCGCCCTCCAGCCCGGCATCGTGACCGACGAGCACTACCGGACGGCGACCGCCGTCCAGGAGATCCTCCAGCGCTACAAGGAGCTCCAGGACATCATCGCCATCCTCGGCATCGAGGAGCTCTCGGACGAGGACAAGCTGATCGTCCAGCGCGCGCGCAAGATCCAGCGGTTCCTCTCCCAGCCCTTCTTCGTGGCGGAGGCCTTCACCGGCACCCCCGGGAAGTACGTCCGCGTCGAGGACACCGTTCGGGGGTTCGTGGAGATCATCGAGGGCAAGCACGACGATCTCCCGGAAGGCGCCTTCTACATGGTCGGCACGATCGAGGAGGCGGTCGAGCGCGGGCGCGAGCTCGGAGACGAGGGCTCGAGCAGCCGCGAGCGGGGCGCAGAGGCAGGCGAGGCCGAGGAGGCGCCGGCCGAGACCGAGGCCCAGGCCGAGCCGGCGCCGGCGTAACCCGTGGCCGACGGCGAGGCGCGCACCTTCTCGCTCTCCGTCGTGACTCCCGAGGGCGCGGTTTTCGAGGGCGAGGCGGAGCGTGTCGTGGTGCCCGGGGCGGCGGGGGAGATCGGCGTCCTCGCGAGGCATGCTCCGCTCGTCGCCATGCTCCGCGCGGGCGAGATCCGCATCCGCTCGGCCGACGGCTGGCAGACCTTTGCCGCGGGCCCCGGCTACTTCAAGGTGCAGCGCGATCGGGCGATCGTCCTCGTCGACGACGCCGTGCGGGCCGAGGAGATCGACGTCGGAGAGGCGCGGCGCGAGGTCGAGGAGGCGCGGGCGCTGCTCGAGCGCGCCGAGGCGGGCGAGGAGGGGATCGACCGCTGGCACGCCGAGCAGCGGCTCCGCCACGCCGAGAACAAGGTCGCGGTCGCCGGCCGCTGACGACGCTTCACCCGCGCGTGCGGGCCGCGGGAGAGTGTTCAGGGCGCGTCAACGTCGGCGTGCGACCGGGCGGGGCGACGCTGCGTCTCGCTACGGTCCCCACCGCAATCGAGACGGAAGGAGGTGCTGGAGCTCCATGGTGTTCGACCTGATCAACGCGCTCGTCGGGCTGTACGGCGGCCGACGCTGCCGCTGCTGCGCGACGCCGATCGACCGCGGGGACGCATTCGCGATGAGCGAGGGCGTCTGCCGCGCCTGCGCCGCCTAGCCTTCACGGGCGCGGAACGACGAGGACTCCCGCGGGCCGGGAGTTTTCTCGTTAACAGGCGGCTGGGGCGACGCGAGGCACAATCAGACGATGGCCGTCGCACCCGAGACTCGCAGCGAGGCGGCGCTTCGCGATCTCCTCGCCCAGCGGATCGCCGTCCTCGACGGGGCGTGGGGGACGATGCTCCAGTCGCGACGCCTCGCGCCCGCCGATTACCGCGGCGAGCGCTTCGCGGACCATCCGTACGACGTCACGGGCGACCCCGACCTCCTCAACCTCACCCGGCCCGACGTCATCCTCGACGTCCATCGAGCCTACCTCGACGCCGGCGCAGACATCACGACGACGAACACGTTCACGGCGACATCGATCGGGCAGGTCGACTACGGGCTCCAGGACGCGGTCTACGAGCTCAACCGCGCGGGCGCCGAGCTCGCGCGCCGCGCGGCCGACGAGGCGGGAGGCCGCTTCGTCGCCGGGTCTCTCGGGCCCCTGAACCAGACGCTCTCGCTCTCGCCGCACGTCGACGATCCATCCTTCCGCACGGTCACGTTCGACGACGTGGTCGAGGCGTACGCTGAGCAGGTCCGCGGCCTGCGCGACGGGGGCGCCGACCTCCTCCTGGTCGAGACGGTCTTCGACACCTTGAACTGCAAGGCCGCGCTCTACGCAGCACAGGAGGAGGCGCCGGAGCTTCCGCTCTGGGTGTCCGTCACGATCGTCGACCGGAGCGGCCGTACGCTCTCCGGGCAGACGGTCGAGGCCTTCTGGATCGCGATCGAGCATGCGCGCCCGCTCATCGTCGGGGTCAACTGCTCCCTCGGCGCGCGCGAGCTGCGCCCGTACGTCGCCGAGCTCGCCCGCCTCGCGGACACGTACGTGAGCGCCCACCCGAACGCCGGGCTTCCGAACGCGTTCGGTGAGTACGACGAAGGGCCGGCGGAGACAAGCTCGCTGCTGCACGAGTTCGCGACCGCTGGGCTCGTGAACGTGGTAGGCGGCTGTTGCGGGACGGGGCCGGAGCACACTCGCGCGATCGCCGGGGCGGTCGCCGGCCTCGCCCCCAGGGAGCTCGCGCCGCGAAAGCGCACGACGCGCTTCAGCGGTCTCGAGCCGTTCGAGGTGTTCGAGAACGCCGCCTTCGTCATGGTCGGCGAGCGCACGAACGTCACGGGCTCGGCGCGCTTCCGGCGCCTGGTCGAGGCCGGTGACTACCAGGGCGCCGTCGACGTGGCGCTCGAGCAGGTCCGCGGGGGGGCGAACGTCCTCGACGTGAACATGGACGCCGACCTCCTCGACTCCCAAGCGGCGATGACGACCTTCCTCAACATCCTCGCCACGGAGCCCGAGGTCGCCCGGATCCCGATCATGGTCGACAGCTCGCGCTGGTCCGTCATCCAGGCCGGCCTCCGCTGCACGCAGGGCAAGGCGATCGTGAACTCCCTCAGCCTCAAGGAGGGGGAGGAAGACCTGCTCGCGAAGGCGCGCGAGGCCCGGCGCTTCGGTGCGGCGCTCGTCGTCATGGCGTTCGACGAGGAGGGACAGGCGGAGACCGTCGAGCGCAAGGTGGCGATCTGCGGGCGGGTATACGACCTCCTCACGAGGGCTGCCGGCGTCCCGCCCGAGGATCTCATCTTCGATGTGAACATCCTGGCCGTCGCCACCGGGATGGAGGAGCACGCAGGGTTCGCGAAGGCGTTCATCGACGCGCTGCCGCTGATCAAGGCGCGGTGTCCGGGCGCAAAGACGTCAGGCGGCGTCTCCAACCTCTCCTTCTCGTTCCGGGGCAACGACGTCGTGCGGGAAGCGATGCACGCGGCCTTCCTCTACCACGCGATCCGGGCGGGGCTCGACATGGGAATCGTGAACGCGGGCCAACTCGTCGTCTACGAGGACATCCCGCCCGACCTGCTCGAGCACGTCGAGGACGTCATCTTCGACAGGAGGCCGGACGCGACGGAGCGGCTCGTCCGCTTCGCGGAGGGGGTTCGCGGTGAGGGCGCCAAGCGGGAGCAGGATCTCGGCTGGCGCGAGCAGCCGGTCGCCGACCGCCTCGCCTTCGCCCTCGTGCACGGGATCGTGGACTGGATCGAGGAGGACACCGAGGAGGCAAGGCGGGAAGCAGCGCGTCCGCTCGACGTGATCGAGGGGCCGCTCATGCGCGGGATGGAGATCGTCGGCGACCTCTTCGGGTCCGGAAAGATGTTCCTTCCTCAGGTCGTGAAGAGCGCGCGCGCGATGAAGCGGGCCGTCGCCTACCTGCAGCCCTTCATGGAGGAGGACAAGCGCGCGGGACGGTCGCAGGGCAAGGCGGTGGTCGCGACCGTGAAGGGCGACGTCCACGACATCGGGAAGAACATCGTCGGCGTCGTCCTCGCGTGCAACAACTACGAGGTCGTGGACCTCGGCGTCATGGTTCCGGCCGACCGGATCCTCGACACCGCCGAGGAGGAGGGGGCGGATGTCGTCGGGCTCTCCGGATTGATCACGCCCTCGCTGGACGAGATGGTGAATGTGGCCCAGGAGATGGAGCGCCGCGGCCTCACGCTCCCGCTCCTGATCGGCGGCGCCACGACGTCCAAGCAGCACACCGCCGTGAAGATCGCGCCGGCGTACAGCCAGCCCACGGTGCACGTCCTCGACGCCTCGCGGGCGGTCGGCGTCATGTCCACCCTGCTCGACGAGGAGAGGCGGGCGGCGCTCGAGCGCGAGAACGGCGAGCTGCAGGAGCGGCTGCGCAGGCAGCACTCGGAGCAGTCACGAAAGCCGCTCCTCCCGTACGCGGCTGCACGGGCGAACCGGACGCCGATCGACTGGACGGTGGAGAAGCCGCCCGTGCCCGCATTCACGGGTCGTCGCCTGGTGGAGCCCGATCCCGCCGTCCTGCGGGAGTACATCGACTGGCAGTTCTTCTTCTACGCCTGGGAGCTCAAGGGCAAGTTCCCGAAGCTCCTGGAGGATCCGGTCAAGGGCGCTGCCGCGCGCGAGCTCTACGGCCATGCCAACGAGCTGCTGGACGAGATCGTCGGGCAGAGGCTTCTTCGCGCCACCGGGGTGTACGGGTTCTGGCGCGCGTGGGCCGAAGACGACGACGTCGTGCTCGAGGACGGAACACGCTTCGCGATGCTGCGGCAGCAGTCGGACTACGGGGACGCGCGGCCGAACCGCTCGCTCGCCGACTACGTCGCCCCGCGCGAGACTGGCCTCGACGACTACCTCGGCGCGTTCGCCCTCGGCGTGCACGGCGCGGACGAGCTCTCGGCGCGCTTCGAGGCCGAGCACGACGACTACCGCGCGATCATCGTCAAGGCGCTCGCCGACCGCTTGGCCGAGGCGTTCGCCGAGTTCCTCCACGAGCGCGCCCGGCGCGAGTGGTACGAGACGGGCTCGCGGCTCGCGAGCGAGGACCTGATCGCCGAGCGCTTCCGGGGGATCCGGCCTGCATTCGGGTATCCGGCGTGCCCGGACCACTCCGAGAAGCGGAAGCTCTTCGAGCTGCTGGCCGCCGAGGACGCCGGTCTTCGCCTCACGGAGACCTTCGCGATGCTTCCGGCCGCCGCGGTGAGCGGGCTCTACTTCGCGCACCCTGCCGCGCGCTACTTCTCGGTCGGGCGCGTCGCGCGGGATCAGGTCGCGGACTACGCCAGCCGGAAAGGCGTGGCCCCGTCGGAGGTGGAGCGCTTCCTCGCATCCTCCCTCGCGTACGAGCGAGGAGACGCGCGCCCGTCCGCGAACTAGCGTTCCGCGCCCTCCGGTATCCTCGGCCGGTCGCCGGCGGGCGACGTTCCCGATGAGGACGACGCTCAAGAGAGGGGCCGCTCGTGCGGCGGAAAACGGGAGCGGCGACGGCCTCGTCGCGGCACCGATCCCCCCGCTGTCCCCCGTCACCCGCTACGGGCCGCCCCGGCGGCGTCTGCTCGCCACGACCGGGAGAGTCGTCCTCTGGCTCCTCGTCTCGCTCCTCGTGGTCGCCGGAGGGCTCGCCGGCGGCGTTCTCCTCTGGTGGGAGCACGGGGTGGCCGCGACGGCGCCGAAGACGGCCGCCGAGCGCGAGGCGCAAGCGGTCCTGGACAGCGTTCCGCCCGCCGACCAGCCCGCGGTCGCGATCGTCGTCGGCTATGACCGCCGCTTCGGGCCGCAAAGGACGCTCGAGTCGCGCTCCGACACCATCATGCTCATCCGGACGGATCCGAGGCGACGGACGATCTCGCTCCTCTCCTTTCCCAGGGACCTCCTGGTCGAGATCCAGCCCTGCAAGGGGAGCGCCCTGCACGTCGCCCGCATCAACGAGGCGTTCACGGACTGCGGCGTTCGGGGGACGATCGAGACCGTCCGGAAGCTGACGGGAATCCCCGTCAACTACTTCATCACGGTCAACTTCCGCGGGTTCATCAAGATCGTGAACCAGCTGGGCGGCGTCTACGTCGACGTCGACCGGCGGTACTTCAACGACAACAGCGGCCTCGGCGCCGGGGAGACCTATTCGGCGATCGACCTGCACGCCGGGTACCAGCGCCTGTGGGGGCCGAACGCGCTGGCCTACGTGCGCTACCGCCACACGGACAACGACTTCTACCGCAACGCGCGCCAGCAGGAGTTCGTCCGCGCGGTCAAGCACCAGATCAGCGGGCTGGGAGCAGCATGGAAGCTGCGCGGGATCGTCAGCACCGTGACGAAGAACGTCACGGTGGGGTCGGGCGGCGCCAGGAAGCTCGACCTGGAGACCGTCCTCTCCTACGCGAAGCTCGCCTACGAGCTGCCCAGCGGGAACCTGTTCCAGGTCCGGATCCAGGGGCTGACCGACAACGCGGAGTTCGACGTCCTCGCGCCCGAGGAGGAGATCCGCAATGCGGTGGAGTCGTTCATGAACCCGGATCCCGACACGGGTGCGAGGGCCACGAGCGCGGCCGTGGGCGAGAAGCCGCGCCAGCGCTCCCGGCGGGGGCCGCCGCCGTCGCAGGTGAGCGTCGAGGTCCTGAACGGAAACGGGGTGCCGGGAGCGGCCGACGACGCCGCGTACCTCCTCTCGCAGCGCGGCTACCGCGCGGTGAACGGGGGGAACTTCGCACGCCAGGACGTCTTCGAGACCCGAGTCCTCTTCGACCCCGCCGTCGCGGGTGCGGAAGGGGCCGCCGAGGACATGGTCAAGGTGTTCGGTGACGCCGAGGCCCTGGAGGCGACGCCGGTCGACGCGCTGCAGACGACTCTCCGCGTCGTGGTCGGCAAGACGTTCCACGGAACGCTCGCGCCCGTCCCGAAGGACACGACGCCCAAGCACGAGCCGCCCAACGTGACGAGCGACGCGGCGGAGACGGCACCCCTCTTGCGGAGGGCCCAGGCGAGGGCGGGCTTCCCGCTCCTCGTTCCGACGCTCCGCGAGACGGGATCGTCGCTCTCGGACGTCGAGCCGATTCGCGTGTACAAGATCCGGGAGGGAGCGGTTGCGGTTCGGGTCGTCTACAACGGCCCCTCGGGGACGGACTACTGGGGGATCCAGGAGACGAGCTGGACCGACGCTCCCATCCTCGAGGGCCCCACGCTCACGCGCCGCATCGGAGGCCGCGAGTACCGCCTGTACTACAACGGCAGCAGCCTGCACATGGTCGCGTTCGAGGAATCCGGGGCCGCCTACTGGGTCTCGAACACGCTGCTCGACGCGCTCTCGAACGAGACGATGCTCGCGATCGCCAAGGGCCTGCGCCCGCTCCGTGCGAGGTAGCGTTCTCGGTCCCCGCATCTACACTCCGAGGAGTGCAGAAGGACGCGATCGGCGTAGTCGGCGCGGGCTGGGTCGGTCTCGTGACCGCGGCCTGCTTCGCCGAACTCGGGCACAGAGTGACGGTTCGCGACGTCGTCCCCGAGCGGATCTCCGACCTGGGGGCGGGCCGCGTGCCGATCCACGAGCCAGGCCTCGCGGAGCTCGTCGCGCGCAACCGCGACAGGCTCTCCTTCACGCTCTCCATCGCCGACGTCTTCCGCGACGCGCGCATCGTGTTCATCTGCGTGGGCACGCCGTCGACCTACTCCGGCGACGCCGACCTGTCCGCCGTCTGGCAAGTCCTCGCCGAGCTGCCCGAGTTCGAGGAGCGCCCGATCCTCGTCATGAAGAGCACCGTCCCCGTGGGCACGGGCGAGAAGGTGCGGCATGAGCTCGACTCGCGCGGGCTCGCGCACGTCGGGTACGTGGCCAACCCGGAGTTCCTCGCCGAGGGGACCGCCCTGCGCGACTTCACTCACCCCGACCGCGTGGTCGTCGGCTCGTTCGCGAAGGCTGACGGCGACGCCGTGGCCACCCTCTACGAGCCGCTCGGCGCGCCGATCGTGAGGACGGACGTGCACTCGGCCGAGATGATCAAGCTGGCGGCGAACGCGTTCCTCATGACGAGGATCAGCTTCATCAACGAGATCGCGAACGTCTGCGAGCTCGTCGGGGCCGACGTGGCTCGCGTCGCAGAGGGCGTCGGCCTCGATCACCGGCTCGGACCTCACTTCCTGCGGGCCGGGATCGGCTGGGGCGGCAGCTGCTTCCCCAAGGACTCGCTCGCGCTAAAGCAGCTCGCCGCCAACTCGGGATACCACTTCCAGCTCCTCTCGGCGGTGATCGAGGTGAACGAGCTCCAGAAGCGACGGGTCGTCGCGAAGCTGCTCAAGCACCTGGGCACGCTCCAGGGGCGGACGGTCGCGGTTCTCGGGCTCGCCTTCAAGCCGAACACGGACGACATGCGCGAGGCGCCGAGCCTGGTTCTCGCCTCGAGGCTGCTCGCCGAGGGGGCGCGGGTCCGCGCCTGGGACCCCGTCGCGGTGCCGGAAGCCCGCAAGCACCTGCGCGGGGTCGAGTTCGCCGCCAGCGTTCGAGAGGCCGTCGCGGGCGCGGACGGCGCCGTCGTCGTGACGGAGTGGCCGGAGCTTCGCGAAGCCTTCACGCCGGAGCTTCGCCTGGCGATGCGGACGCCGCTCGTCGTGGACGGGCGGAACATGCTCGACCCTGGCACGGTTCGCGAGGCCGGGTTCAGCTACGAGGGAATCGGACGGGCCGCGTCGCCGTTTCGCGCCGCGGCCGAGACGCTGGAGCCGGCAGGCCAGAGACTCGCCTGATGGAGGCGCTCATCCTCGCTGGAGGGAAGGGCGAGCGCCTCGGGCCCGCGGCCGACGGCCGCCCGAAGCCGCTCGTCGACGTGGCGGGACGCCCGCTCCTCGCGTGGTCCGTCGCCCGCCTCGTCGCTGCGGGCGTGGAGCGCGTGATCGTGAGCTGCAGCGCGGGGAGCGAGCTTCTCTTCGAGGAGGCGCTCGCGGGGCTCGGCGCAGAGATCGTCGCGGTGGGCGAACCGGAGCCGCTCGGACGTGGCGGAGGCCTTCGCCTTGCCGCTTCCGCCCGCGTCCAAGGGGGCCCGGTGCTGGCGGCGAACGGAGACGAGCTCCTCGACGTCGACCTCGGAGCGCTGCTCGCGGCGCACGGGCGCCGCGCGCCGGCCGCGACGATCGTCGTCGCCCCGCTCCCGTCTCCCTTCGGCGTCGTCGAGCTCGGACCGGACGATCGCGTACTCGGCTTCACTGAAGCGCCGCGCCTTCCGCACTGGGTGAACGCCGGCCTCTACGTCCTCGGCGCCGATGCGCTCGCTCTGCTTCCGGAGCGCGGAGACCACGAGACGACAACCTTCCCGGAGCTCGCTCTCGCGGGGAGGCTCCTCGCCCATCGCCACGACGGCCTTTGGCTGACCGTGAACACCCCGAAGGACCTCCGCCGCGCGCGCGATTTCCTCGGCCGGCACCCCGATTGGGCCGGCGAGAGAGTGCCGGCGGCCTCGTGAGCGCGCCGTCGCGGGACACCGCCGGCCTCGCCCCGTTCGCGAGCGAGGTCGGCCGCGTCGACAAGCCCTGGGGCTACGAGCTCGTCTTCGCGGACACCGAGCACTACTCCGGCAAGCTCCTCTTCATCCGCGCCGGCGAGGAGCTCAGCCTCCAGTTCCACCGGGAGAAGGACGAGGTGATCTTCGTCCACGAAGGGAGGATCGAGCTCGCGATCGGCGAGACCCCGACCTCGCTCCGCGCGGAAGAGGTGGGGCCGGGGCAGGCCTTCCGCTTCCGGCCCGGCACGGTGCATCGCTGGCGCGCGCTCGAGGATTCGATCATCCTCGAGGCGTCGACGCCGCACCTCGACGACGTCGTCCGGCTCGACGACCGCTACGGACGAGCCGAGGCCCGGGCGGGCGACGGCACCGGCCAGCCGTAGGGCGAGCCGGCGTGCGCGGACGCGCGCCCGCCGTCGCTACGATGCCGCGCGGCAATGGCGACGACTGCGCCCGACCACCACGTCAAGGATCTCGGCCTGGCCGCCCCCGGCGTCGCGCGGATCGAGTGGGCGGACCGCCAGATGCCGGTCCTCGCTGCCATCCGGGAGCGGTTCGAGAGCGAGCAGCCGCTCGCGGGTTACCGCCTCTCGGCGTGCCTGCACGTGACGAGCGAGACCGCGAACCTCGTCCGCACGCTGAAGGCCGGCGGAGCGGACGTCCTCCTCTGCGCGTCGAACCCGCTCTCGACGCAGGACGACGTCGCTGCCGCCCTGGTCTCCGAGCTCGGGATCCCCGTCTTCGCGATCCGAGGCGAGGACGACGAGACCTACTACTCGCACATCCGCGCCGCGGCCGAGCACCGGCCGCACCTGACCATGGACGACGGCGCCGACGTAATCGGCGTGCTCCACAAGGAGCGGCGGGACCAGCTCCCCGAGATCGTGGGGGGGATGGAGGAGACCACGACGGGCGTCGTCCGCCTCAAGGCCCTGGAGGCCTCGGGTGAGCTCGGCTTTCCGATCGTCGCGGTCAACGAGGCGAAGACGAAGCACCTCTTCGACAACCGATACGGGACCGGGCAATCGACGATTGACGGGATCGTCCGGGCAACGAACGTCCTGCTCGCGGGGCGCCGCTTCGTGGTGTGCGGCTACGGGTGGACGGGCCGCGGCGTCGCGATGCGGGCGCGAGGGATGGGTGCCCATGTGATCGTGACGGAGGTCGACCCTCTGCGCGCGCTCGAGGCGCTCATGGACGGCTACCAGGTCCTCCCGATCGAGCAAGCCGCGGAGGTCGGCGACGTTTTTTGCACGGCGACGGGGGACAAGAACGTCATCTCCCGCCCGGCGCTCGAGCGCCTCCCCGACGGCGCGATCCTCTCGAACACCGGCCACTTCAACGTGGAGATCGACCTTGGGGCGCTCGCCGAGCTGGCGACGTCGCGCCGCGAGGCCCGGCCAGGCGTGGAGGAGTTCGAGCTCGAGGACGGCCGCCGCGTCTACCTGATCGCCGACGGCAGGCTCGTCAACCTCTCGGCCGCGGAGGGCCATCCGGCCGCGGTCATGGACATGAGCTTCGCCAACCAGGCGCTCTCGGCCGAGTTCGTCGTCCGGCACGCCGACGAGCTCGAGCGGAAGGTGTACGACGTGCCCGAGGAGATCGACCGCGAAGTGGCACGCCTCAAGCTCGAGACCCTCGGCGTCGAAATCGACCGGCTCACCGAGGAGCAGGCCCGGTACCTCGCTTCGTGGGACGAGGGCACGTAGCGAGCGCGGGCGCTGCGTCCGCGTCGGGCGAACTCGACCCCGAGCACATCCTCCGCCTCGAGGGCGAGCGCGTCGTCTTCCTCGACCAGCGGCGCCTTCCCCAGGCCGTCGTCGAGCTCGAGTGCCGCACGCCGACGGACGTGGCGGCGGCGATCCGCACCCTCGCCGTCCGCGGCGCACCGGCGATCGGCATTGCGGCCGCGTACGGGTACGCGCTCGCCGCCGCGCGGGGCGAGGACCTGGACGCGGCTGCAACCCTCCTCCTGGCCTCACGCCCGACCGCCGTCAACCTGGCCTGGGCGATCCGCGAGATGCAGGCGGCCGGGGACGACCCGGACACGCTGGCGACGCGCGCGAGGGAGCTCCACCGCGCAGAGGTGGCGCGGTGCCGGCGGATGGCGCGCCACGCGGCGACGTTGTTGGGGCCGCGCTCGCGCGCGCTCACGCACTGCAACGCGGGTGGTCTCGCCACCGGGGGCTACGGGTCCGCAGTGGGGGCCCTTCGCGCGGCGTTCGAGCGCGGGCTCCTCGAGCACGTCTTCGTCGACGAGACGCGTCCGCTCCTGCAAGGCGGCCGTCTGACCGCGTGGGAGCTCGAGCAGGTCGGGATCCCGCACGCTGTCATCGCCGATTCCGCGGCCGCCTCGTTCATGGCCCGCGGTGAGGTGACGCACGTCGTCACGGGCGCGGACCGGATCGCGGCCAACGGCGACACCGCCAACAAGATCGGCACGTACGCCCTCGCCATCGCCGCACGCCACCACGGGATCCCGTTCTACGTCGTCGCGCCGACGTCGACCGTCGACCTCGGGACCCCGACCGGGGACGAGATCCCGATCGAAGAGCGAGACGGGAGGGAGGTGAGCGAGCGGTTCCCGGCCAGGAATCCCGCCTTCGACGTGACGCCCGCCGCGCTCCTGACGGCGATCGTCACGGAGCGGGGGATCCACGAGCCGCCCTACGAGCAGTCGCTCGCGCGTCTCGCCGCCGGCGCGGGGACTGAGCCGAGCCGCGCGGCATGAAGGCGATGGTCATGGCCGCCGGCCTCGGCACCCGGCTACGGCCGCTGACGGATTTCCTGCCGAAGCCGATGGTCCCGGTGGCCAACCGTCCGGTTCTCCACCACCTGCTCAACCTGCTCCACCGGCACGACATCCGTGAGGTCGGCGTCAACCTGCACTCCGCACCGGAGGTGATCCAGGCGTACTTCGGCAACGGCGCCAACCTCGAGATGGAGATCCGCTGGTCCCACGAGCCGCACCTCCTCGGCACGGCGGGCGGGACGAAGAAGCTGCAGAGCTTCTGGGGCGACGAGACGATCCTCGTCACCTCCGGCGATGGGCTGCACGACATCGACGTGACCGCGCTCCTCGGCCACCACCGCCGGACCGGCGCTCTCGCGACGCTCGCGGTCAAGCCCGTGCCGGACCCCTCCTCGTACGGCGTGGTCATCCTCGAGCGCGACACCCGGGTTCGGGGCTTCCAGGAGAAGCCGAGTCGCGAGGAAGCGCGCTCCGATCTCGCCAACTGCGGCGTCTACGTCCTCGAGCCCGAGCTGCTGGAGCGGATACCGTCCGACACCTTCGTCGATTTCGGGCAGGACGTCTGGCCCGGGCTCGTCGCGGCCGGGGAGCCCGTCTACGCCTACGCGACGATGGCCTACTGGAACGACGTGGGCGATCTCGACGCGCTCCGGAACGGAATCCTCGACACCGTGCTGGGCCACGTTCGCGTCGACATCCCCGGCGAGGAGATCGGCCCCGGAATCTGGGCGGAGGACGGGTGCGAGATCAGCGACGCGGCGCAGGTCGACGCGCCCGTCGTCCTGGGGCGGAACGTCGTCGTGGAAGCGGGAGCGCAGGTGCGCGGCCCGGCCGTGATCGGGGCGGACTGCCACGTCGGCCGCGGCGCTGCGATCCGCCGCGCCGCTCTCCTTCCCGGCACATCCGTCCCCGACGAGGGGCTCGCCGTGGCGGGGATCTTCGGCGACGCGTCGAAGCTCGCGGAGAGCATCCTCCGCTACCCCGCGTCGCGCGAGTAGCGGGCCGCGCCGAGGGCGGAGGCGCGACCTTCGCTCGTTCCGTCGCTCGCCCGTCGCAGTCCGCGCGTTCCCCGCCCGCGTTCTCGCCCTACCGTGGGGAGCACAGGTGCCGTTTCCGCCCCTTCTCGAGCTCCTCGTGCCGGAGCGGTGCGCCGGGTGCGGCCGCGTGGCGACGCTCGTCTGTCCCGACTGCCGCGAGGCGCTCGTCCGGATCCGGCCGCCCCTCTGCGCGCGCTGCGGAGCCCCGAGTGCGTGGCCGGTCGAGCGCTGCCGGGAGTGCGCCGGGCGCCGCATCCCGTTTCGCAGCGCCCGCGCAGCCGTCGTCTACGACGCGCTCGCCCGCCGCCTCGTCCTCGCCTGGAAG
>JACVSB010000225.1 GCA_014534155.1 Thermoleophilia bacterium | reverse complement strand
CTCGGCGTCCCGCTCGAGTGCCCACTTCGTCGCCAGGTACTCGGGGTGAAGGTCGTACGCGACCACCTCGGGCACGACGCCGACCATGTCGAGGTAGAGCTCGAGGTCGGTCAGGAAGGCGCGGTACGCGAGCTCGGCGTCGAGGTCGCTCACGTGCCGCGAGAGGAACGCCGCGGATGGCCGGTAGTCATTGCCGACGATGAAGTCGGCAGCAGTCAGCTCTCTCTCGGTTCGAGGACGACGGGAAGCCGAACCGCCTGGCCCTCAGGCTCGCCCACGAGGAGGACGAGGTGCCGCGCGCCGTCGGGAACTACGAACGTGACCGTCCCCTCCTTGGCGCTTCGGGCTGCGACAATCTCGTCCAGCCCGCTTGTCGGGGCGCGGGGGACGTGGTCGACGAGCAGGCGAAACGTCCGATCCCAGAAATTCGCGTCGTACGGGGAGGGGTTCGACAGGCGGATCGTGAGCGCCAGTTCGACCTGGCCGGGATTCCCGCGCTGAGCGTCCGTACCGATGATCTCGTAGAGAGCATCTCCAACTCGTGCCCGCACGCCGGATGGAAATTCGGCGCGAAGTGCCGCCGAGCTCGAGCTCTCGCGTTCTTGAGAGCCGCCGCGTACCGTTCCCGGCTCGAGGCTCGCCGGTGTCGACTCGTCGTGCGATCGCGGCCAGATCTGGTTCACGGCGACGATCAGCCCCGCCACGGCGCTGACGAGCGCCGCGCTGACGGTGAGCGCGCCGGGGAGCGTGTCCACCACCCGCGCGAGCCTGCTCTCCGGCAGTCGTCATCGGCGATCGAGCCAGGCCGCATCTTCGCAGGCTCGGGAGGCCTCGTTCCCGGCGCCCGCCGCTATGCGGCCTTTGTGCGAGTCGGTGCGAGCGTGACGCAGGCGCTCACTGCCGGAGGAGCCGCTCGATCCCGAAGGGGCGGGCCTCCGGCGGGACGACCCCGCTCAGGAGGATCTCGCGGACGGCCTCGCCGGTCGCGGGGGCGAGCGTGATCCCGAGGCGGCCGTGGCCGGTCGCGACGACCAGCCCGTCCTGTCCGGGAACCGGCCCGATGATCGGGAGCCCGTCGGCCGGGTAGGGGCGAAGGCCGGCCCATTCGAGTGCGATCGTCTCCGGGCGCCAGTCGCGGAAGTAGGGCGCCGAGGAGCGGACGATCGCGCCTATCCGGCGACGGCGAAGCGTCGAGTCGATTCCGGTGAGGTCGAAGATGCCGGCCAGGCGCACCTGCTCGCCGAACGGGCTCGCTCCGACCTTCGCCTCGGCGAGGTAGAGGGCGTGGCGGGGCGCGACGCCGCCGCCGCTCGCGGTCACGCTGTACCCCTTCGCCGCCTCGAACGGGATTTGGATCGCGAGCATCGCCAAGAGCCGTGCCGACCAGGCGCCCGCCGCGAGGACGACGCGGTCCGCCTCCAGCCGGGCGTCCGCCGTCCGCAGGAGCCAGCGTCCGTCCGCGCGGGCGAGGTGCGTCACCTCGGTGCCCTCCCGGACATCGGCGCCGGCCGCGCGGAGGGAAGCGGCGAGCGCGGAGGTCAACTCTTCCGGGCGGACGTAGCGCTCAGCGCCGACGTGAACGCCGCCGACGACGGCGCCCGCGAGCGCCGGCTCGCGGGCGCGAAGCTCGTCACCGCCGAGCACCTCGACGGGACCGTCGTAGCCCGCTCGCTGCGCTCCCTCGATCGTCTCGACGTACTCGCGGAGCCCTGGATGCGAAAGGGCGGCGACGATCATTCCGGTCTCGTGGATCTGGAACTCGACTCCGTCCGCGCGAAGGCGGTCGAAGAGCTCGAAGGTCGGCCTGGCAAGCGCGACGGTCGCGTCGAGACCAGCGCGGTAGCGGTCGGGCGCGCACGCGCGCCAGAACTCCCACGACCAGCGGACGAAGCTCGCGGTCGGTCGCGGCTGAACGAGCAAGGGAGTATCGCGCCGGAGCATCCCGAGCACGGCGCGGCCCATCACCCGCGGAGCGGGCAGCGGCGCCGAGAGGGCGGGGCAGATCCAGCCCGTGTTCCCGAACGAGCAGCCCTCGCCGCAGCGGCCGCGCTCGAGGACGACGACGTCCGCGCCCGCCCGCGCGAGCGTGTGCGCGCACGCGAGACCGACCGCTCCTCCGCCGATGACGGCGACGTTCACGCCGGCATCTTCGCGCACGGCAGAATGGACGAGTGGAGGCGTGGGAGCGCAGGCAGATCCTCGGCCAGTGGGGTGTGCGGGAGGAGAACGTCCGCGAGCGGCGCGAGCGCGAGATCCTCGAGCGCGACCTCGCCGGCGCGCCGTACCGCGGCGAGCGCGTCACGCTTCGGCCGCACCCGTTCGGCCCCTCGCCGGAGAGCTACGTCGCGTCGCTCGGCGGCCCGCTTCCGTACATGTCTCGCCTCCGAGAGATCGCCGAGGAGACGACCGCCCACGAGCGCGCGCTCGAGCACACGTGGCGCGCCCTTTCCCGTGATTGCGCGGGCGACGGGGGAGCCTTCGAGCGCCGCTGGCGTCGGATTGCGCGCCGCTGGAACTTCGCCGCCGTCAACGAGCTGATCGAGCGGCACAACCGGTACTACCCGGCCGAGGCACGCCTTCCGATGGACCCGCGGACGCGCGACTTCGCGCTCGTGAACGGCGAGCACTACCGAAAGCGGCTGCTCGGCGAGGCGTGGGTTCTCGAGCGTTTTCCACCCCTTCTCGCTGCCGCCTCCGTGTAAGGCCCCGCCGCCGGCCGCGTCAACCGCTCCAGGGCGGCAGCTGCAGCGCCCGCTCGTAGGCGGCCCGGTCGTGCACGGGCTCCCCGTGCGACACGATCACGAGCTCGAACGGGAGCTCGAGCAGCGCTCGCAGGGCAGGAAGCGCGCGCTCCTCGTGCCACGGCGTCGACCAGACGCGAAGCTCGCCCGCCGGCGCCGTCAGCGCGTCGGCGAAGACGAGGGCTCGCTGCTCCGGGAGCCAAAGGGGGGTCTCGTTTCGGCCGCGGCCGTCGTAGAGGGCGAGAAGTCCGCCGGGGAGGACGGTCCCCGGCTCGATCAGCTCGAG
>JACVSB010000040.1 GCA_014534155.1 Thermoleophilia bacterium | reverse complement strand
GCCTCCGCGTAGACCGGCGAGTAGAAGAGGAGCACGGCGTCGCGCCCCGCGTGGCCGCGCACCCAGCCGGCCGGCGCAGCGAGCGCGGCGCGGGTCGCGCTCGCGTCGACCCTCGGGTCGGGGATCCCCGAGGGAGCGAGGAGCGCCGCGACGCTGACGCCGGCGACCGCGAGCGCGGCGAGCGGCCGCGGCACGTCGCGCACGACGCGGGCGACACCGACGCCGACGAGCGCCGCCCAGAGCGGCAGGCCGTACATGAGGTGCCGTGGCGACATCAGATGCACGAGTCCCTCCTGGGCGCGCGCGAGCACCATCAGGATCGGGATCGCGGCCAGGGCGCCGACTGCGAGCGCCGCGAACGGGGGCACGCGGCGGGCGACGACGAAGAGGCCGGCGAGCGCGAGGCCGAAGAAGAGCGCGGCGAGCGCGCCCTGGCCGCCCGCGAAGGCGGCCAGCGCTTCCCCGAGCTGGCGTGCTGCGAAGTCGGGCGGAGCGACCGGCTCGCCCGCCGAGGGCGTGACGCCGAAGCGCTCGCCCAGCCGAAGCGATGCGAGCACGAAGGGCGTGAGCAGGGGGAGGAGCGCGAGGACCGGGAGCGCCGGGCGAAGCGGCCGCCCGCGCCAGAGCGCGAGCGCGACGGCGGCCTCGACCGTGACGACGACGAGCCCGTACGGATGGACGGCCGGCAGGAGCCAGGCCGAGGCCGCGGCCGCGTAGACGGCGCCGGGCGTGCGCCGCTCGAGCGCCCGGACGAAGAGATCGGCGGCAAGCGCGCTCACGAAGGCGAAGAGCGCGTACATCCGCCCGATCGACCCGTACACCGCGAGCATGGAGGACGTCCCGGCGACGAGGGCGGCCACCGAGCCGGCCATGCGGCCGCCGAGCCGCCGGCCGAGGTCGTAGCAGAGCGGCAGGGCGGCCACGGCGAAGACGACCGAGAGCCAGCGAAGCGCGTCGGGAGAGGGATCGAGGAGGAGGGCGACGTGCGCGAGGGCGAAGTGGAGCGGAGCGCCTCCGCGGTCCGAGACGACGATCTCGACGAGCTCTCGGAAGGGGTGGATCGCCGTGAGCGCGGCCAGGACCTCGTCGTCGAAGAGCGGTTTTCCCCGCACGTCAGGGACGATGCGCGCGAGGAGGACGCCGACCGAGACGAGGAGCGCTCCCGCGACTCCCACCGCGGCCAGGTCCGAGCGCTCGACGAGGGAGGCGAGGGCCGACGGGCGTGTAGCGGTGAGCGCGCCCCCGTCGGCGGGGTCAGGCTCGGCCCGGGGCGGCGGCATCGCGGCGACTCTACCCGGTCGCGTCCGCGCCGACCGGTTACACTCGCCCGGTGCCGGAGAAGAAAGTCCTCGTCACCGGCGGCTGCGGGTTCATCCCGTCGAACTTCATCCGGCACATCCTCGCGCACACGCCGTACGACGTCGTCTCGCTCGACGCGCTCACGTACGCCGGCAACCTGGAGAACCTCCGGGACGTGATGGGGCATGAACGGCTCTCGTTCGTGCACGGCGACATCCGCGATCCCGAGCTCGTGCGCGAGATCGTCGCCGAGGTCGACGTGATCGTGAACGCCGCGGCGGAGTCCCACGTGGAGAAATCGATCCAGGACGGCGCCTCCGAGTTCGTGAAGACGAACGTCGAGGGGACGCAGATCCTGCTCGACGCGATGCGGGAGGCACCGCTCGACCGCTTCATCCTCATCTCCTCGAGCGAGGTCTACGGCACGGCCGAGAGCGCTCCCATGGACGAGGAGCACGCGCTCAACCCGCGCAGCCCCTACGCGGCGACGAAGGCGGGGGCGGACCGGCTCGCCTACGCGTACTTCGTCACGTACGAGCTCCCGATCGTGATCGTGCGCCCATTCAACAACTACGGGCCCTTCCAGCACCCGGAGAAGGTGCTCCCCCGCTTCATCATCCAGGCGCTTCGCGACCAGCCGCTCACGGTGCACGGAGACGGGCACGCAAGCCGCGACTGGCTCTTCGTCGAGGACGATGCGGAGGCGATCGAGGCGATCATCACCGCGGACGCCGGAACGGTCGCCGGCGAGGTGTTCAACGTCGCGACCGGGATCGACATCTCCGTGACGCAGATCGCGAACCACGTTCTCGACGCTCTGGACAAGCCGCACTCGCTGAAGCTCCACACCGAGGAGCGGCCGGGCCAGGTTCACCGTCATATCGGCTCCACGGAGAAGGCGGAGCGGGTACTCGGGTGGCGGGCGAGGACATCCTTCGAGCAGGGGCTCGAGAAGACGATCGCCTGGTACGTCGAGAACCCCGGCTGGTGGGAGTCGATCCTCGAGGCGCAGGCGCCAGCCGCCGTCGCCTCCTCGTCCTAGGCGCCGGGCCGGCGCAGCTCGGCCTGCTGCGCGCGGCGCGCACGCGCGGCCTCAGCGTCGTCGTCTGCGACCGCGACGCCGGTGCGCTCGGCCTGCGGCTGGCCGATCGCCACGCCCTCGTCTCGGTCGAGGACGAAGCGGGAGTCGAAGAGGTCGCCCGGAGCGAAGCCGTCGACGGCCTGATCGCGCCGGGAACGGATTTTCCCGTTCTCGTCGCGGCGCGCGTCGCCGCGCGCCTGGGGCTCGCCCATCCCCTGCCGCCGGAGGTTGCGGCGGCGGCCGTCTCCAAGGCGCTCCAGCGCGAGGCCTTCGCGCGCGCCGGCGTTCCGCAACCGGCGTGGCGCGCCGTCACGGCGGCTGAGGACGACGTCACGCTCCCGGCGGTCGTGAAGCCGCCCGACCGGCAGGGCCAGGTCGCGGTCTCCCTCGTGCGAGCGCGCGAGGAGCTCGCGCCGGCGGTGGAGGCCGCCGTCGCCGCCTCTCGGAACGGGAGCGCGCTCGTCGAGGAGCTCGTCGAGGGCCCGGAGGTGACCGTGAACGCGTTCTCGCGGGAAGGCGACTTCCGGGTTCTCACGGTCACCGACCGGATCACGGCGCCGCCTCCCGCCTTCGGAGTCGCCCTTCGTCACGTCTGGCCTTCCGCCGTTTCCGTGGACGAGGCCGTCGAGGCCGCGCGCGCTGCGGCGGCCGCGCTGGGGATCCGGGAAGGGCCGACGTACACGCAGCTCCGGGTCGGCGAGGACGGCCCCCGGGTGATCGAACTCGCCGCTCGGCTCGGGGGAGGCCACGACGCCGAGCTCTGCGAGGCGGCGCTCGGGATCGACCTGAACGCGCTCGCGCTCGCGGCCGCGCTCGGGCGGAGGGCGAAGGTGCCCGTCGGGCGTCCGGCAGGCGGGGCCTGCGTCCTGTTTCTCGTCGCGCCGCCGGGCCGCCTCCGGCGCGTCGCGGGCGTCGACGAGGCGCTCCGGCTCCCCGGCGTCCTGGACGCCCTCCCGTACCGTCCGCCGGGCTGGCGGTTCGGCCCCCTCCGCGCCGGCGCTGACCGGGCGGGCTTCGTGCTCGCGCGCGGCGACTCGCGCGCGCAGGCGCTCGCGCGGGGGGAAGCAGCCGCGGAGCGGGTCCGCTTCCACGTCGACGCCTAGCCGAAGCTCCCCGGCCGGAAGCGGGGAGCGCATACGCTTGCGCAGGCATGCAGGAGACGCGGACGCGCCGGCCCACCCTCCTCGGCTTCCAACCGCCCGCGATCGGCCACGAGGACGTCGAGGCCGTGGTCGAGACGCTGAAGAGCGGCTGGATCGCGACCGGCCCGAAGGCCGGCGAGCTGGAGGAGCGGTTTGCCGACTACGTGGGCGCGAGGCACGCGGTCACGCTCGCCTCGGGGACGGCCGCGCTGCACCTGGCGCTCGTCTCGGCCGGTATCGGGCCCGGCGACGAGGTCGTCACCACGCCGATGACCTGGCCCGCGACCGCCAACGTCGTCGTCCACGCCGGGGCAACCCCCGTCTTCGTGGACGTCCTGGAGGACGACCTGAACATCGACCCCACGGCCGTCGCTGCGGCGCTCGGGGAACGGACGCGGGCGATCATCCCCGTCCACCTCGCGGGCCAGCCGGCCGACCTCGACGCGCTCCTTGCGCTTGGCGTCCCCGTGATCGAGGACGCGACGCACGCGGCGGAGTCGTGGTACCGCGGGCGGAAGATCGGGTCGATCGAGGGGTCGCTGGCCGCCTGCTTCTCGCTCAACGCGACGAAGAACATCGCCGCCGCCGAGGGCGGGATCCTGACCACGGACGACGACGAGCTCGCCGCTGCGGTGCGCGAGCTTCGGCTCATGCGGCGGAAGGCCGAGGGCCTCTACGACGTGCGGGTCGCGGGCTACAAGGCGAACCTCCCGGACCTCCTGGCCGCGCTCGCCCTCGCGCAGCTCGCGAAGATCGAGCGGCATGCCGAGATCCGGCGGAGGCACGTCGCGGCCTACGACGCCGCGGTCGCGGAGCTCCCGGGGATCACCCCGCTCGCCCGCGACCCGCGCGACGTGCACGCGCTGCACATCTACGTCGTCCGGATCGACGCGCAGCTCGCGGGCGCGGACCGGGACGCTTACCGGGAGGCGCTGGAGCGGGCGAACATCGCGACGAGCATCCACTTCCTCCCGCTCCACCGGCTCACGCTCTACCGCGAGCTCCTGCCCGCGCAGCCGAGGCTGCCCGTGGCCGAACGTGCCGGGGCGGAGGTCCTCTCGCTGCCGCTCTCGCCCGCACACTCGGACGAGGACATCGAGGACGCGATCGACGCGCTCCGCCGTGTGCACGACGCCTTCACCGGCGCGTGAGCCGGCCGCCCGACGTCACGATCTCGATCGTGAACCACGGCGGGCGGGAGACGCTCCTGCCGCTTCTCGCTTCCCTCGAGCGCGATCTCGGGGGGCCGCTCGAGGTCGAGACCGTCGTCCTGGACAACGCGTCCGAGGACGGATCCGTCGACGCCGTGCGCGAGCGCTTCCCCTGGGCCCGCGTGATCGCCCAGGCGCACAGGGCCGGCTTCGGCGCGAACCACAACACGATCGTGCGGGCGACGAGCGGGCGCTGGGTCTACCTCCTGAGCCACGACGCCGAGGTGATGCCGGGCGGGCTCGCGCGGCTCGTCGCCTACGGGGACGCGCTCCCCGCGGTCGGCGCCGTCGCCCCGCGGATCCGCTATCCGGACGGGCGCCCGCAGCCCTCCGCCTGGCGCTTCCCCTCGCCGCTCGCCGCCGCGCTCGCGGCGCCGACGCTCTCGCGGGTCGGCATCGTGCAGTCCGTCGGGAACGAGGCGCGCCGTGTCGACTGGGCCATGGCGGCCGCGCTCCTCCTGCGCCGCGAGGCGCTCGAGCGCGCGGGCCTCTTCGACGAGGGCTTCTTCATGTACTCGGAGGAGACGGACCTCCTCCGCCGCCTCGCGGACGCCGGGTACGAGACCCACTTCCTCCCCTCGGTGACGGTCCTCCATCACGAGAGCACCCTCCGGGGCGCCCTTGCATGCGAACGGATCGCTGAGGAGTGGCGGAGCCGGCGCCGCTACTGGCGCAAGCACCACTCGCGCCCCGGAGGCCGCGTCGCCGCGGCGCTCACCGGTGCCCAGTTCGCCGTGCGCGCGCTCGTCGCGTCCGCCGCGAACCGCGTTCGCCCCGGCGCCTACGACCGGTCCTTCCCCACGCGGATGCGGCTGCACGCGCGCCACGCCTTCCGCGGCGACGGGGCGCCCGGGCTTCGCGAGGGCGCCGAGCGGTGGAACGCGCGACGGTCGACGTCGTGAGGAGGCGCGCCGTGAGCCACGGGAACCGCGTCGCCGACGCGCTTCTCCTCGCCACCGTGTTCGTGATCACGTTCGCGAAGATCCGGTTCGCGACGGCGGCGGGCGACGTCTACCTCTCGGACGTGACGGCGTCCCTCTTCCTCCTCGCGGCCGCCGGCTCGCGGGTCGCCCGTCGTGACTGGCGGCTCGCGCGCGCGGCGGGAGCGGCGGCCCTCTTCTTCGTCCTCTTCCTCCTCGTCTACCTCCTCGGCTTCTACAACGTGGAGACGGCGGCGGACTGGAGCCTGTACGTGAAGGGTCTCGCGAAGTTCGCCATCCACTTCGCGTTCGTCGTCGCCGCCGTCGCCTACCTGGCGCGGCGCTCGGTCGCCCTCTACTGGCGGGCGCTCGCGTGGTTCGTGGCCGGCTTCGCCGCGAACGCCGCCTACGGGCTCCTCCAGCTTGGCCTCGCGGAGACGACCGGTCGCAACCTGGACGAGCTCGTCCTCGGCCGCCTCGGGCTCTACCAGCGCGGCGGCATCGCCGTCCAGGGAGTCGTCGGCGAGCACCCTGTGTACCGAACGAACGCGCTGACCCTGGACGCGAACCACCTCGGCGTCATGCTCGTCGTCCCCATCCTCGTGCTCCTGCCCATCTACCTGCGCCTCGAGCGGGGCCACCGGGCGAGGGCGCCGCTCGCCCTCCTGCTCGCCTTCCTCACGCTCGTGGAGCTGACGACGCTCTCGCGCAGCGGGATCCTCGGGATCACGGTCGGCCTGCTCGTCCTCGGCGTTCCCTACCGCCACCTGCTCAGACAGCCGCGCTTCCTCGTCCCGCTCGGTGCGCTCTCGCTCGTCGTGCTCTCGGTCGTGCTGGCCCGGTTCGACTTCTTCCGTACCGTCTTCGCGTCGCGCACCCAGACCAGCGGGCCGGGAACCGAGCTGCACTTCGAGTTCTACTCGCTGATCGGGCCCGCCCTCGCCGACCATCCCCTCTTCGGCCTGGGGCTGAACACGTTCTCGACCTACTACGAGGGGCTGACCGGGAAGACGAACTGGGGGCCGCACTCCTACTACATCTCGGTGCTCACCGAGACGGGCACGGTCGGCGCGCTCGCCTTCGTCGCCTACGTCGCCTTCCTCTTCTCGCGCCTCGGCCGCCTGCAGCGCCTCGGGCGGCGGCTCGCCGCCGCCGGGAACCGCCTCTCGGCGCGTGTGCGGCCGCTTGCATGGGGCCTTCTCGCGGCGCTGCTCGGAACGATGGCCGCCAACGCCTTCTACCTGACCATGCAGATGTACTACTTCTTCGCCTTCGCCGTCTTCGTCGTGGTCGCGCCGTCCGTCTTCGCCGGAAGCGCCTCCGCCACACCGGAGCCGTGAGGCGACGCCCGGTCGTCGTCCTCGGCCTCCTCTGGGCGGGGCTTGCGGCCGCGCGCCGCCTCGGGCGGGCGGGGCTCGAGGTGACGGGTATCGCCTTCACCGGGCACGACTTCGGCCTTCGCTCGCGCTACCTCGCGCACCGACTCGTCGAGGCCGATCCCGAACGGGTCCTGACCGCGATCCGTCACGTCGCCCGGGGCGGCCGGGTCGTCCTCTTCCCGGAGCGCGACGCGCACGTCGAGTTCGTCCTTCGCCACTGGGATGTTCTCGCCGAGATCGCCGACCTGCCGTTCCCCGACGACCCGGCGATCGTCCGGCGGCTCCGCCGGAAGGAGCTCCTGGCGGGTGTGGCGCAGGAGGCCGGCGTCGCCACGCCGCCCACCGCGCCGGCGTCCGACGAGGACTCCGTGCGGGCGCTCCCGTTCCGGCCTCCGCTCCTCGTCAAGCCCGTGGAGGGGCAGGAGTTCGCGACCCACTTCGGGCGGAAGCTCTTCCTCGCCTCCAGCGTGGACGAGGCGGTCGCGGCCTGGCGGCGCGCGCACGCCGCCGGCTTCGAGACGATCATCCAGGAGCTCGTCCCGGACGCACAACAGCGGATCTACTCGCTTTTCGCCTACGTCGGGCGGGAGGGGGAGCCGCTCTCGACGGTCGTCGGCCGCAAGGTGCGCGCCGGCCCGCCGCACTTCGGCACGGCGTCCGTGTTCGCCCTCTGCGACCAGCCGCGCGTCGCGGAGGTCGGGCTTCGGCTCCTTTCCTCCGCGGGCTACCGCGGGTTCGCGCAGGTCGAGCTCGCGCACGACGTCCGGGACGACGTGCTCAAGCTCCTGGAGGTGAACACGCGCCCGCCGCAGTGGGCCGGCGTGGCCATGACGGACGAGCACGACGTCGCGCTCCTCGCCTACGACGACCTGGCCGGCGCGTCACCGCGGCCGCTTCGGCCGTACGTCGATCCCGCGGTCGTGTGGATCTACGGCGCCAAGGACGCGTGGTCGGCGCTCCAGATGCTGCGCGCGCGGGAGGCCGGGCCCCGTGCCGTCCTCGCGCCGTACCTCGCGCGGAAGAAGGTGCGTGCGATTGTCTCCGCCGACGACCCGCTGCCCGCGCTCGCGAGCCTGGCCTACCTTCGCTCGAAGGTAGCGTGACCGCCCGATGCGGATCGCGCTCCTCGACCCGCCGAACTTCACGCCGCCCTACGACGACAGCCTCGCCTCCGCGCTCGCCCGCCGCGGCAACGAAGTCCACCTGCTCGCCTCGCCGGACCTCTACGGCTCTGTCCGGGAGGCCGACGGGTACCGCCGGGAGGAGACCTTCCTCCCCGTGAGCGGGCGGCTGCTTCGCGGGCGGCCGCGCTCGCCCCTGCGGGTTCCCGCGAAGGCGCTCGAGTACGTCCCGAGCGTCCGGCGCTCGCTTCGCCGCCTCGAGGCCCTGCGCCCCGACGTGGTCCACGTCCAGTGGCTGGGGATCCCGCGCTACGACGTGCGCTGGCTCCGGCGGGTCGCCCGCCGCTACCCCACGCTCCTCACCGCGCACGACGTGCTCGCGAGACGGACCTGGAACGCCGGCGCCTGGGGCGAGGCGCTGCGGCTCGTCGACCGCGTCGTCGTGCACTCGGAGCGCGCCGTCGAGGAGCTCGCCGGCCTCGGCCTCGCCCGCGCGAAGGTCGCGCAGGTCACGCACGCGGTGTTCGAGCCTCCACCGGGATACGTCGCGAAGGCGCCGACGGGGACGACGCTCCTCTTCTTCGGCACGATCCGGGCCTACAAAGGGCTCGACGTGCTCGTCCGCGCGCTGCCCGCGCTCGCGCGGGACGTGCCGGGGGCGCGGCTTCTGGTCGCGGGACAGGCGCTCGACCCCGTCGACCCCGTGCGGGAGCTCGCCGAACGGACGGGCGTCGCCGAGCGGATCGAGTGGCGCCTGGGCTACGTGCCGCCGGCGGAGGTCGCGCCGCTCCTCGAGCAAGGCGCGCTCTGCGTCCTGCCCTACCTCCGGCTTGACTCCTCCGGCGTGCTCGCGACGGCGCTCGGCCACGGACGTCCCGTCGTCGTCTCCGACGTCGGCTCCCTCGGCACGATCGTCCGCGCGCACGCGGCGGGCCGCGCCGTTCCCCCGGGGGAGCCCGGCGCGCTCGCGGCCGCGTGCGCCGAGCTCCTCACGAGCCCCGAGGCACTCGCCGCCGCGGCCCGCGGGGCGGCGGCGGCGCGCGGCGCGCTCACGTGGGAGGCCGCCGCGGCCGCGCACGAGCGTCTGTACGCCGACGTCGTGGCCGAGCGCTCGTGACGGGCTTCGAGCGCCATCCGCTGCAGGCCCGCGCGAAGGGCGCGCTCGACCGCGTCGGCGCGGCCCTCCTCCTCGTCGCCGGCGCCCCCGCGCTCGGGGCCGTCGCGCTTTGGGTGCTCGTCGAGTCAGGCCGCCCCGTCTTCTTCGTTCGGCCGCGCGCGGGCAAGGACGGCGTCCCCTTCGCGATGCTGAAGCTTCGGTCCATGCTCCCGAACGCGGTCGAGGTCGCGCGCGAGCACGGCCTGGAAGACCCGTTCGGCCTCGTCGCGAACGACCCGCGCGTGACGCGAAGCGGCCGCTTCCTCCGGCGCACTGGGCTTGACGAGCTGCCGCAGCTCGTCAACGTGCTGCGTGGCGAAATGAGCCTCGTCGGCCCCCGCCCCGACCTCGTCGAGCAGGCGGCGAACTACAGCGAAGAGGACGCGCGCCGGCTGTGCGTGAAGCCGGGGATCACCGGCTGGTCGCAGATCCACGGGCGGGAGGACATGACCTGGCCCGAGCGCTTCCGCTACGACGCCTGGTACCTGGAGCACTGGTCGCTCGCGCTCGACCTGAGGATCCTCGTCCGCACGGTGGGCCAGCTCTTCCGCTCCGAGCCGGTCCCCGTCGAGGATCGGCTGAACGTGGAGCGCGCCCGGCGTCGCCAGAGCCGGGCATGATCGGCGAGGTTTCGCGCGAGCGGTGGGACGCGCTCCTCGACGACCTCGGCCTCCGGGACGTCTACCTTCGGCGCGCGTACGTCGAGGTTTCCTGCTTCCTCGACCCCGGACGACCCGTCCTCCTCGAGGGAGGGGGCATCGCCTTCGCGGCGATTGTGCGGGAGATCCCGGGAACGGGCGCCGCGGACGTGACGAGCCCCTATGGGTACGGCGGCCCCGCCGGCCGGGGCGAGGGCGAGTCCTTCTACCGGGCGTACGGGGACTGGGC
>JACVSB010000117.1 GCA_014534155.1 Thermoleophilia bacterium | reverse complement strand
GGCCGGCCGGCGCGAGCGCCATCGTCGCGCGCGACCCGGAGACGATGCTGGCCCCTCACGTCGGCGCGAGCGCCGCGGCGACCACGACGGAGTAGCCCTGGGCCTCGAGCAGCTCCGCCGCGCGGCGGGCCCCCTCCTCGCCGCCCACGAGGACCTCGAGCGTCCCTCCCCGCTCCGGCGAGAGGTGGCGAAGCTCGAAGTCCTCGATGTTGATCCCCTCCGCGCCCAGCGCCTGCGTGATCCCCGAGAGGACACCGGGCCGGTCGGGCACGTGGATCCGCAGCCGCTGCAGCGCCCCGGGATCGCGGTAGGCGTCCGCGAGGAGGCGGCGACGGTTCTCCCCGGCCTCGCCGATCCAGCGCGCGAGGTAGCCCGCGTCGCGCTCGCCGAGCGCCTCCTCGAGCTCCCCGACGCGGCGCCGGTGCTCTCCGAGGGCCGCACGCAGCTCGTCGGCGTTCTCGAGGAAGATGTCCACCCAGATCCGCGGGTTCGCCCCGGCTACGCGGGTCATGTCGCGCAGCGAGCCTCCCGCGGCGGCGAGCGGCTCGTGCCCGTCCACCCGCACGGCGCCCGCGTGGTTCAGGAGCAAATTCGCCAGCGCGTGGGGGACGTGGCTCGTGAGCGCGACCAGCCGGTCGTGCGCGCGCGGGTCGACGGCGACGGGGACGGCGCCCAGGGCCGCGACGAACCCGTGCAGCGCGCGGTAGCGCGCAGGCTCCGTCTCCGAGACCGGGGTCAGAAACCAGGTCGCCCCCTCGAAGAGCGCCGCGCTCGCGTGCTGCGGGCCGCGCGCCTCCGAGCCGCAGACCGGGTGGCCGCCGATGAAGCGCACGCGGTCCTCGACCGCCGAGCAGATCGAGCGCTTCGTCGAGCCGACGTCCGTGACCGTGCAGGCCTCGCCGCTCGCCGCGAGCGTCGACCTGGCCGCGGCGGCGAGCGTCGCGACCGGCGTCGCGACGAGCGCGAGCTCGGCCTCGGCGACCGCCTCTGCAAGCGACGGCACGGCCGAGTCGAGCGCTCCGCGCTCCCGCGCGACCGCGGAGGCGTCCCCGTCCTCGTCGAACCCCGTCACGTGTGCGACCCCGGCGCGCTTGGCGGCGAGCCCGACCGAGGCGCCGACGAGGCCGGTGCCGACGACCGCGAGGCGCGAGATCACCCGACGACGCGGCCCATGAGCGACGCGAGCGTCCGGATCTCGTCGGCGAACGCGCCGAACTCGCCCGTCGGCAGGAGCTGCGGGCCGTCGCAGAGCGCCTCCTCGGGCGCCGGGTGTGCCTCCACGATGATCCCATCCGCTCCCGCCGCCACCGCTGCGCGCGCGAGCGGCGCCACGAGGTCCTTCTTGCCGGCGGCGTGCGAGGGGTCGACGATCACGGGCAGGTGCGTCTCCGCCTTCAGCACCGGGATGGCGCCGATGTCGAGCGTGTAGCGAGTCGAGCGCTCGAACGTGCGGATCCCCCGCTCGCAGAGGATCACCTGCTGGTTCCCCTCGCGGACGACGTACTCCGCCGCCATGAGGAGCTCCTCGACCGTGGCCGAGGGCCCGCGCTTGAGGAGGACGGGCTTCCCGGCGCGCCCCGCCTCGGCGAGGAGCGAGAAGTTCTGCATGTTGCGCGCCCCGATCTGCACCACGTCCGTCGTCTCCACGACGTCGGCCACGTGGCGGGGGTCGACGAGCTCCGTGACGAGCGGGAGGCCGGTCTCCGCGCGCGCTTCGGCCAGGATCGCGAGCCCCTCCACGCCGAGGCCCTGGAAGGAGTAGGGCGAGGTCCGCGGCTTGAAGGCGCCGCCGCGCAGCATGGTCGCTCCGGCCTCGGCGACGGCGCGCGCGGTCGCGAGCGTCTGCTCGCGGTACTCGACCGTGCAGGGGCCCGCAATCAGGCCGAAGTAGCCGTCCCCGACGCGCCGTCCGCGTGCCTCGATCACGGTCGGCGCGCGGCGCATCTCGCGCGAGACGAGCTTGTACGGCTTCAGGATCGGGAGCACCTGCTCAACCCCCGCGAAGCCCTCGAGCGGGAGCGCGGCCAGGAGCTCGCGCTCGCCGACGGCCCCGATCACGGTCGCGTCGCGGCCGGGGGTCACCTGCGCGTGGGCACCCGCCTCGGCGAGGCGCGAGACGACCTCGTCGACCTGCTCCTCGCTCGCGGTCGCGCTCATCACGATCAGAAGCTCCGGAGCCCCGTTCGCCGCCACGGTTTCGAGTCTAGATCGGCGTGGAAGCGCCGCGTCCCTCGCCGTGAGCGCGCGTAGCATGGGCGCGCGTGAGGGTCTTCTCGGGCATCCAGCCGACCGGGGACAAGCACCTCGGCAACTGGAGCGGCGGGTTCCGCCAGTACGCCGCGATGCAGGAGCGCGGGCAGGCCTACTTCTGCATCGTCGACCTGCACTCGATCACCGTCGAGTACGACCCCGGCGAGCTGCGCGAGCAGACGCTCGGCCTCGCGGCCATGCTCTTCGCCACCGGCCTCGAGCCGGAGCGCTCGACGGTCTTCGTCCAGAGCCACGTGGCTGCGCACGCGCAGGGCGCGTGGCTTCTCTCCGCGACGACGAGCTTCGGCGAGCTGCGCCGCATGACCCAGTTCAAGGAGAAGGCCGAGCGCCAGGAGTTCGTCTCCGCCGGCCTCTTCACCTACCCCGTCCTGCAGGCGGCCGACATCCTCCTCTACCGGACGGACGCCGTCCCGGTGGGCGAGGACCAGCGCCAGCACATCGAGCTCGCCCGCGACATCGCGGAGCGCTTCAACGCGCGCTACGGCGAGACGCTCACGCTCCCCGCGATGGTGGCGCCGCCCGTGGGCGCGCGGATCATGGACCTGCAGGAGCCGGAGCGGAAGATGTCCACCACGGGCGGCACGGCGCAGGGGACGGTCCGCCTGCTCGACACCCCCGAGGCCGTGCGCAAGAAGTTCAAGACGGCCGTGACCGACTCCGGCGCGGACGTCCGCCGCGCGCAGGAAAAGCCGGGGATCTCGAACCTGATCGAGATCATGGCCGTCGCGACGGGAGAGCCGCCCGAGTCTGTGGAGGCGCGCTACGACGGCCAGGGCTACGGCCGCTTCAAGGGGGACGTGGCCGAGGCCGTGGTCGAGCTCCTCGCCCCCATCCAGGCGCGCTACGGCGAGCTTCGCTCCGACCCCTCGGAGCTCGAGCGGCTGCTCGCGCGCGGCGCCGAGAAGGCGCGTGAGGTCTCCGGGCAGACGCTCGCCGCCATGCTCGACCGCATGGGCTTCGTCGCCTCGTCGGCGAGGGCGGAAGGCGCGGCCCGGCCGGTCGGGCGCTAAGCGCGACGCGCGCCGGAGCGGGCGCCGCCGCCCCGCGTCCGCTCGCGCAGCGCGGCGACCTCGCCCCCCGAGAGCGTCCGCCACTGGCCTGGGGAGAGCCCGTCCACGCCGAGACCGGCGTAGCGGGCCCGGTGCAGGCGGCGGACGGGGTGGCCGACGGCGGCGAGCATCCGCTTGACCTGGTGCTTTCGCCCCTCGTGCAGCGTCAGCTCGACCCGGTTTGCCCCCAGGCGGCGGATCTCCGCGGGAGCGGTGCGGCCGTCCTCGAGCTCGACCCCGGCGCGCAGGCGTGCGAGCGCCTCCTCGCCCGGGCTCCCTTCCACCTCGGCTACGTAGACCTTGTCCACCCCGTAGCGGGGGTGCGCGAGCCGGTGCGCGAGCGGCCCGTCGTTCGTGAGGAGGAGCGCCCCGGTCGTGTCCGCGTCGAGGCGCCCCACGGGGACGACGCGCCGCTCGTGGCCGACGAGGTCGACGACCGTCCGCCGACCCCGCGGGTCGCGCGCCGTCGTGAGGACGCCGGCCGGCTTGTGCAGGAGCACGTAGGCGGGCGGCTCCGGCGCGACCGGCCGCCCGTCCACCTCGACCCGGTCGCCTGCGTCCACGTAGGTCGCAAGGCCCGCGACCTCGCCGTTCACGCGCACGCGCCCGGCGCGGACGAGCTCCTCGGAGGAGCGCCGCGAGGCGATCCCCGCCCGGGCAAGGTAGGCGTTCAGCCGCACGAGGCCATTCTCCTGCTGGCGCCCGCGGACGCGATCACCCGATGCCGGCGACGATTAGGAGATCGCGCCGACAACGGTCATGATCAGCGCGTGCCGGTCTACGTCTCCCTCATGAAGTGGACGTCGCAGGGGATCGGCGGCCTGCCGGCGTGGCGCGACCGGATCGAGGAGGCCGAGCGCGCAATCCACGAGCGCGGCGGGCGCCTGATCGACACCTACGTGACGCTCGGGCGCTTCGACCTGGTCGAGATCTTCGACGCCCCGGACGACGAGACCGCCTACCAGATCCTCATCTCCGTCGCGCGCCACGGCGAGGTCACGACGGAGACGCTGCGCGGGTTCACGCGCGACGAGGCCGAGCGGATCGTGCGGGGGGTGTAGGCCGCCAGCGGCCTAGGCGCCGCGCCGTTCGGCCACCGCCTCGAGCCGCGCGCGAATCGCCTCCGCGTCGCCGCCCACGTCCTCGAGCGGCGGGAGCTCCCCCGGCCCGGCCAGCGCGAAGACGCGCTCGAAGAGTGTCGTCGTCCGGTAGCGGACGGGGCCGCCCTCGTCCTCGCGCCCGGCCTCGGCGATGAGGCCTCGCTCCACGAGCCCGGCCACGGCTGAGTCGGCCGCGACGCCGCGGATGCGGGCGATCTCCGGGCGGCTGACCGGCCCGAGGTAGGCGACGACGGCGAGCGTCTCGAGCGCCGCCTGGGAGAGGCCCCGCTGCACCGGGCGCTCGAACAGGCGGGCGCACGCGCCCGCGGCCTCCCGCGCGGCGCGCAAGCCGAAGCCGCCGGCCACCTGCTCGAGCACGATCCCGCTTCTGCCCTCGCGGTAGCGCCCGGCGAGGAGCCCCAGGGCGGTCTCTACGCGCTCGCGCTCCTCCCCCGTCGCCTCCACGAGGTCGGCCAGGGAGAGCGGCTGCGGCGCCACGACGAGGAGGCCTTCGAGGACGCGGGCGACCCGGTCGACCGGGTTGTCCACCACCCTCAGGCTGGGTTGCACGGCGCGACCGCGATCGGTTGGAAGGGCGAAGGCTGGGCCAGCGTCACCTCGCCCGCCTTGCGCAGCTCGAGCACCGCCAGGAAGGCGACCGCCTGCTCCACGCGCGAGAGACCCTCCACCTCGCGGTCGAACACGAAGCTCCGCCGGCGGCGAAGGAGCGAGCGGAAGCGCTCCAGGAAGGCGGCGACGGGCGGGAACGTCCCGAGGTGGCGAAGCGAGGGCGCGGGCGGCTCCGCCGCGAGACGGCGCAGCGCGGCCGCGAGCCTGGCGGGCTCCTGCGGAGGCACGGCCGGCGGCGCGCGCGGGGGCGCAAGCGGCGCGGGGGCGATCCGAAACCAGCGCTCGCCCTCGCACGCCAGCCGCTCGGCCAGCCACCCCGCCGCCGCGCGGAAGCGGCGGTACTCGGCCAGGCGCTCGGCGAGCTCCTGCGCGGCCTCCTCGGGCTCGAGCTCGGCGGGAGGCGCCTCCGGGAAGAGCTCGCGCACCTTGAGCTCGAGGAGGGAGGCCACGAGGACGAGGAACTCGCCGCAGGCCTCGAGGTCGTGCGGCGAGCGGACGCGCTCGCAGAAGGCGAGCACGATCGCCGCGATCTCGACCTCGACCAGCTCGAGCTCCTCGCGCAGGACGAGGGTGAGGAGGAGGTCGAAGGGGCCCTCGAAGGCCTCGAGGTCGAGGGGGAGCTCGCGCACCGGCGTGACCGGCATGCGGGCGAGGCTAGCGGCGGGGCCGGACGCGGCCCTTGGGCACGGCCATCGACCGCGCGGGCGTCGGCGCGGGGCGCGCCGGATCGCCGGGCGCGGGCCCCGCGCCCCCCAGCGCCCACCACAAAGCGGCGAGGGAGGCCAGGAAGAGGGCGAGGGCGACGTAGTTGTTCAGCCGCAGGCCGAGAAGCTCGTGCGCCTCGTCCGTGCGTACAAACTCGAGGAAGAAGCGGCCGAACGTGTACCAGGCGACGTAGAGGCAGAAGAGGCCGGGCGGCCGGACGCGCCGGGAGCGCCAGACGAGGAGGAGGACGAGGACGCCCAGCAGGCTCCAGAGCGACTCGTACAGGAAGAGCGGGTGGAAGGTGTCCGAGTCCGCGTAGCG
>JACVSB010000131.1 GCA_014534155.1 Thermoleophilia bacterium | reverse complement strand
CCTCGCTCTCGGCAGCCTCGCGCGCCGCCTCGCGGCCCTGCTCGCGCTCGGGCTCGCGCGCCGGCCCCTCTGCGGGTTTCTCGGCCCCGACCTCGGCGCCGGCCTCGTCGGGCTGCACGCGGCCGGGGGTCTCCTCGGTCTCGCGGTCGGGGCGCGCGCCGTCTCCGCGCGTCTCGGCCGTGGCCTCCTCGCCCTCCTCGCCGATCAGCGCGACGGGCTTTCCCACCTCGACCTCGCCCTCTTCGACGAGGATCTTGAGCAGGACGCCGGAGGCGTCCGCCTCCACCTCCTGCGTCACCTTCTCGGTGTCCAGCTCGTACAGGGGCTCGCCCTTCTCGACCCGGTCGCCCTCCGCCTTCAACCAGCGCGTGATCGTCCCGGACTCCATGCCCTGACCGAGGCGCGGCAGCGTCACCTGGTCTGCCATCAGGCGCCGTTCCGGCCCACCGTGCGCCGGATAGCTTCGAGGACGTCGGCCTCGTGGGGGACGACGTACTCCTCCATCACGGGCGCGAAGGGGAGCGGCGCGAACTTCGCGCCCACGCGCTCCACGGGCGCGTCCAGGTAGTCGAAGGCCCGCTCCTGCACGAGCGCCGCGATCTCGGCGCCGAACCCCATGCGGACGACCGCCTCGTGCGCGACGACGCAGCGGCTCGTCTTCTCGACCGAGGCGACGAGGCCGTCCTCGTCCAGCGGGAGGAGCGAGCGCGGATCCCACACCTCCACGGAGATGCCCTCCTCCTCGGCTTTGTCCGCGGCGGCCAGCGCCTCGTGGACGAGGCGCCCGGTCGCGACGACCGTGACGTCGTCGCCCTCCCGGTGCACACGGCCGCGCCCGAGCTCGATCGCCTCGATCTCGTCGGGGACCGCTTCCTTCAGGCCGTACAGCGTGCGGTGCTCGAAGAAGAGCACGGGGTTGTCGTCGTAGATCGCGCTCCAGAGGAGCCCGCGGACGTCGGTCGGCGTGGAGGGAAAGACGACCTTGAGGCCGGGCACGTGCACGAACCACGCCTCCAGCTGCTGGGCGTGCTGAGCGCCCGGAGACCAGCCGGCGCCGCCCTGCGTGCGCACGGTCAGCGGGACGCTCACCTGGCCCCCGGACATGTACCGGTGCTTGGCCGCCTGGTTCACGATCTGCTCCATGGCGAGCGTCGTGAAGTCCTGGTACATGACCTCGACGATCGGGCGCATGCCCGCGATCGCGGCGCCGATCCCCGCGCCCACGATCGCCATCTCCGAGATCGGCGTGTTGCGGACCCGCTCGGGGCCGAACTCGGCCAGCATCCCCTGGGTGACTCCCATGGAGCCGCCCATCTCGGCGATGTCCTCGCCCATGATGAAGATGCCCTCGTCGCGGCGCATGGCCTCGCTCATCGCGTCGCGCACCGCCTCCCTGTACGTCATGGCGGGCATCAGGCGTAGATGTTTCGGAGCGCGTCTTCGGGCCTCGGGTCGGTCCCCTTCTTCGCGAACTCGACGGAGCCGTCGACGATCTCGCCGATCTCGCGCTCGAGCTCGTCCCACTCCCCGTCGGGGACGTCGAGGGAGCGCCGGAGCCGCTCGATCGGGTCCTGCGTCCGCCGGAGCTCGCGCACCTCTTCCTTCGGCCGGTAGACCTGGGGGTCGCCGACGTAGTGGCCCGTCAGCCGGTACGTGTTGGCGAGGAAGAAGACCGGCCCACGACCCTCGCGCGCGTGCTCGAGCGCGTTCGTGGCCTCCCGGTAGACGGCCTCGACATCCTGGCCGTCCACGCTCGTGGAGGCCATCCCGAACGCCTCGGCGCGCCGCTCCAGGTCGTCGATCGGGAGCTGCTGGTGGGCAGGCGTCGACTCCGCGTAGTGGTTGTTCTCGCACACGAAGACGGCGGGCACGCCCCAGAGCTGGGCGAGGTTCAGGGACTCGTGGAACGTCCCGATGTTCGTCGCCCCGTCGCCGAAGAAGGCGACCGCGACGCGCGCCTCTGCGCGGAGCTTGAAGGCGAGCGCGCTGCCCACGACCGCCGGGAGCCCGCCGCCCACGACGGCGTTCGCGCCCAAATTCCCGCGCTCCACGTCGTACAGGTGCATGGAGCCCCCGTAGCCGCGGGAGCAGCCCTCGACCTTGCCGTAGAGCTCGGCCATGAGCTCGTTCGGGTGCGTCCCCTTCGCCAGCGTGTGCCCGTGCGCGCGGTGCGTGGAGGCGATCACGTCGTCTCCGCCGAGCGCGCGGCAGACCCCCACGGCGACGGCCTCCTGGCCGATCGCCACGTGCAGGAAGCCGGGGAGCTCGCCCGCGCGGAAGCGCTCCTCCACCTTCTCCTCGAAGCGACGGATGAGGAGCATGTCGCGCAGGAACTCGCGCAGCTCCTCGCGCGAGGCGCTACCGCCCCTCTTCTCGACGATCGCCAATTCGAGGACACGCTAGCATCGCCGCCGTGCGACTCGTGGAGCAGTGGGAGGACGTGCGCCGGGCGCTCCCGCGCGGCTGGCACACTGCGTCACTCACGCTCACGGTCGACGACCGAGACGGCGCCGAGCGAGCCGCCCTCGTGCTCGGGCCCGCCGCCCCGGGACGGCGGGACTCGACCTTCCAGCTCCACGTGGCCCGCACCGCGACGCCGGGGTACTCGAGCGCGGACCTCCTTCGCCGCGTGCTCGCGCGGCTCGACGGGGAAGGGATCGGCGGCCGGCTGAGCGCCTCCGCGTCCGATCAGGCCGCCGCGGGCGAGGAAGAGGCGTCAGGGCCCCTTGCGAGCCAGTGGGGGGCGCTCCTCGCGGTCCTTCCCGCGGACTGGTCGCACCTCCTCGCGCAGCTCGACCTCGACTCCTCCGACTACATCTCGCGCGGTGCGCTCCTGCTGGCGCCGGCGAATCCGCAGATCTCCGGCGGCCAGCGCTCCTTCTGGTTCCGAAGCGCGCGCAGGATCGGCTACGGCGTCGCGCCGGAGATGGCGCGGCGGTGCCTCGAGCGCCTCGACCGCGAGCGGATCACGGGCCGCCTCTCGCTCGTCCACGTCGTCTCCGACGCGCGGCCCGTGGGGACGCAAGGCCCGGTGTGGCGGATCGGGCACCGCTCGGTGTGACAGGCCCGTCCGCCCCGGGAGGCCGGCCGTGAGCGCCGGCGACGAGCCGCAGGTCGCCTGGAAGGCGATCGAGCCCCACGCCGACGTCGTCTCCGCGGACGGCTCCGTCTCCGGGCACGTGAGCCGGATCGTCGGCGACACGAACGCGGACGTCTTCACCGGCCTCGCCGTCGTCGTCGGGACGTTCGGCGGCGAGCGCTTCCTCGCCGCCGAGCGCGTGCGCGCGATCTGGCCCGACCGGGTCGAGACCGACCTCTCGCGGGACGAGATCGAGAACCTGCCCAAGCACGAGGACGCCCCCAGCGTGCGCTGGCAGCCCGGCGCCCTGGGCGGGATCTTCAGCCGCCTCTTCGGCGGAAGCCGCCGGCGCTAGCGAGCTAGGCCGAGCGCCGAAGCCGCGCCCGCCGCGGCTCCTCGCTGAGCTGGGCGCGCACGGCCACGAGGAGCCTGTGCGAGGCGAGCACGTGCTCTCGCGCGAGGACGCGCGCACCGGCCCCGCTCCCGGCGGCGACGGCCTCGCAGATGGCGCTGTGCTGGCGGGCGTTCAGCTCGTACAGAGCGTCGAGCTCGGCGCCCCCCGCTTGCCACACCGCCGGTCCCGAGAAGGTCCGCCGCGCGCTCTTGGCGATCCGCTCCACCATGGGGACGGCGGCGATCCGGTACACGACGTCGTGGAAGGCGTGGTTCGCCTGCACCCAGGTCGCGAGCACCGCCCGCCGCTCGTCGCGGCTCGCGCGGAGGAGACGCTCGGTGGCGAGCGCGAACTCGGCCTCCGCCACCCGGAGCTCGTCGACGTCCTCGGGCGCCCGCTTCGTGGCCGCGAGCTCGGTCGCGAGGCCCTCGAGCTCGGCGCGGACCAGGAAGGCCTCGTACAGCTCCCCTTCCGACAGGGTGCGCACACGCACGCCGCGGTTGGGCTCGAAGAGGACGAGCCCGAGGGCGGCCAGGCGCCGCAGCGCCTCCCGGATCGGCGTCCGGCTGACGCGGAAGCGCTCCGAGAGGTCATCCTGGCGGAGGACGGAGCCCGGCGGAAGCTCGCCCGAGACGATCGCCTGCTCGAGCTCGAGCGCGATCTCGTCGGCCTTGGTGGTGTCGCTCGTCAACGGGCGGAGCGGCCGGCGGCCGCGCTGAACTGCGCCTCCTCGGTCGAGCCCGCGAGCGCGAGCGTGGAGGACTCGCCGCCGGAGATCGCCTGCAGGACGCCGTCGAAGTAGCCCGCACCCACCTCCCGCTGGTGGCGCGTGGCGGTGTAGCCCTCCGCCTCGAGCTCGAACTCGTGCTCCTGCAGGCGCACGTACGCGGGCATCCCCTCGGCGGCGTACCCCCGGGCCAGCTCGAACGTCGAGGCGTTCAGCGCGTGGAAGCCGGCGAGGGTGATGAACTGGAACCGGTAGCCCAGCGCGGCGAGCTCGCGCTGGAAGCCGGCGATCGTGCGGTCGTCCAGATGGCGCCGCCAGTTGAACGAGGGCGAGCAGTTGTAGGCGAGGAGCTTTCCCGGGAAGCGCTCGTGCACGGCCTCGGCGAACAGGCGGGCCTCCTCGAGATCGGGAGTGGACGTCTCGCACCAGAGGAGGTCGGCGTAGGGCGCGTAGGCAAGCGCGCGCGCGATCGGGGCGCTGAGACCGGGCCGAACCCGGAAGAACCCCTCGGGCGTCTGCTCCCCCGTCAGGAACTCGCGGTCGCGCTCGTCCACGTCGCTCGTCAGGAGCGTGGCGCTGAGCGCATCGGTGCGGGCGACGAGCACCGTGGGGACGCCGGCGACGTCGGCCGCCAGGCGGGCGGCGACGAGCATGCGGATGAAGTGGCTCGTGGGGAGGAGCACCTTGCCCCCGAGGTGGCCGCACTTCTTCTCCGACGAGAGCTGGTCCTCGAAGTGGACGCCCGCGGCTCCCGCCTCGATCATCGCGCGCATGAGCTCGAACCCGTTCAGCGGCCCGCCGAACCCGGCCTCGGCGTCGGCCACGATGGGGACGAGCCAGTCGCGCTCCGTCCCGCCCTCCGCGGCCTCGATCTGGCCGGCCCGGAGGAGCGCGTTGTTCAGCCGGCGGACGAGGGCCGGGGCGCTGTTCGCGGGGTAGAGGCTCTGATCCGGGTAGGTCGAGCCCGCGAGGTTCGCGTCGGCGGCGACCTGCCAGCCCGAGAGGTAGATCGCCTTCAGGCCCGCGCGCACCATCTGCACAGCCTGCCCGCCGGTGAGGGCGCCGAGCGCCGCCACGTACTCGTCCTCGTGGAGAAGCTGCCAGAGCCGCTCGGCGCCCCGCCGTGCGAGCGTGTGCTCGACGTGAACCGCGCCGGCGAGCCGCGCGACGTCCGCGGCGGTGTAGGGCCGCTCGACGCCCTTCCAGCGCTCGCTCGTCTCCCACTCCCGGCCGGCCTCCTTCGGGGCGCCTCCGTTCT
>JACVSB010000015.1 GCA_014534155.1 Thermoleophilia bacterium | reverse complement strand
GTCGAAGCTCGACGAGCGGGACGAGGATCTTCCCCGTGAGGTCGCCGCCGAGGACGAGAACGTCGGCCTCGTAGAAGGCGGCGGCGTTCAGAAACTTCCGCCAGAGACGCTCGGAGCCGTGGATGTCGCCCGCGTAGAAGATGCGCACGGACGTACTATCCCGCCTCGCGTCACCGTGTGGCTGCGGATGTCCCGCGGGGCGGACGAGGAGGGTTGCTCGAGCTTGGCCTGCCGAGGAGATCGCGAAGGTCGGAGGCGCCCGTGAGCGCGCCGCCCGCGCCGCCGCTCCTTCTCGCCTCGACGTCGCCGCAGCGGAGGGCGATCCTGGAGCAACTCGCCGTTCCGTTCGACGCCGTGGCGCCGGCGTACGAGGAGAAGGCAGGCGAGGACGACGACCCCGTCGTCCTCGTCCGCGAGCACGCGCGCGGGAAGGCGCGATCCGTCGCCGCCCGGGCAGGCGATCGCCCGGTCCTCGGCGTCGACACCGTTGTCTCCTGTGACGGTCGCGTGCTGGGGAAGCCCCGGAGCGCGGAGGAGGCCGCGGGCATGCTCGACCGCCTCGGCGGCAAGACGCACGTCGTCGTTTCCGGCCTGGCGCTCGTCACGCCCGGCTGGGAGTCGGTCGAGGACGAGGCGACAGCGGTCGCGTTCCGGCCGCTCACGGCGCGAGACATCGCCGTCTACGTCGCCTCCGGGGAGTGGGAGGGCCGTGCCGGCGCCTACGCGATCCAGGGCCGCGGCGCGGCGCTCGTCCGGCGGATCGAGGGGGATTACCTGAACGTCGTCGGGCTTCCCGCCGCGAGGCTCGTCGCGCTCCTCGCCGACCGCTACGCCGGCGTCTACGGGTTCGGGTAGCGAGGGGACGCGAAGCACCGGGTCGAAGACGTCCCAGCTGAACTCGCGGCTTGCGCGGCCGAGCGGAGCGCGCGCGCACGCCCGCGTGAGAAAAGCGGCACGCGAACGCCGGGCGGCACGCCAACGCTGCCCCTTCGTGACACGTCTGAAGTCTGGCCGCGGACGTGCTGGCCGCTGCACTGGCGGGAGCGGGCCTGGCCCGGAGGGGGCGAGCGAACCCGCTCGCCCGTGAGGGACGAGCCCGCGGAGGGGAAGGGGAGAAATCCGGGCGTTGTAGACTTGCGCGGGCTGTGGGCGTCCTCGGGTACATGGGAGGGCTCGGCGGGCGGGAGATCGCCGTCGACCTCGGAACGGCGAATACGCTCGTCTACGTGCGCGGACGCGGGATCGTGCTCTCGGAGCCGTCCGTCGTCGCGATCGACCAACGCTCGGGCGAGGTCCACGCCGTCGGGGTGGAGGCGAAGCGGATGCTCGGGCGCACGCCGGGGACGATCAGCGCCATCCGGCCGCTCAAGGACGGCGTGATCGCGGACTTCGACGTCACGGAGCAGATGCTCCGCCACTTCATCCAGAAGGTGCACCGGAGCCGCTTCGCCCATCCGCGCGTCGTCGTCTGCGTCCCCTCGGGCGTCACGGGGGTGGAGAAGCGCGCGGTCGAGGAGGCCACGTACTCGGCGGGCGCGAGCAAGGCCTACCTGATCGAGGAGCCCATGGCGGCGGCGATCGGCGCCGGCCTGCCGGTGGCGGAGCCGACCGGGAACATGATCGTGGACATCGGCGGCGGCACGACCGAGGTCGCTGTCATCTCGCTGGGAGGGATCGTCGTCTCGGTCTCCATCCGGGTGGGCGGCGACGAGATGGACGAGGCGATCATGAGCCAGATCAAGAAGGAGTACAAGCTCCTGATCGGCCAGCAGACGGCGGAGGAGCTGAAGCTGGAGATCGGCTCTGCCTGGGAGCTTCGCGACGAGGTGCGAGCGGAGGTACGCGGGCGCGACATGCTGACGGGACTGCCCAAGACGATCGTGATCACGTCCGAGGAGGTGCGCCGCGCGCTCGACGAGCCCGTGGGCCAGATCATCGACGCGATCAAGTCGACCCTGGACAAGACGCCGCCCGAGCTCGCCGCAGACATCATGGACCGCGGGATCGTGCTCGCCGGCGGCGGCGCCCTTCTCTCCGGGCTCGACGTCCGTCTGCGCGAGGAGACCCTCATGCCCGTCCACCTGGCCGAGTCTCCGCTCACGTGCGTCGCGGTGGGGTCGGGCAGGAGCCTGGAGGAGTTCGAGGCGATCCACCGCTCGGCCAAGGCGCGGCAGAGGAACGGCCGGAGTCGCCGGTAGCGCGCGCGCCGCTACCCGATGGTCGCGGTAGCGACGGCGCGCGCCTGAACCGCCACTAGACTGTGGCACCCGTGCCTCGGCAACGGACAGCACGGCTTCCCCTCTTGAGCACGTCCGTTCCGCGCCCGGAGGGCGCCCGCGCGAGAGGAGGAGGTCTCGTGAGGGCGCGCGCGGTCGCGGTCGTCCTCGTCCTGCTCTCCCTCGCGCTCCTCACCGTCTACTTCCGCGAGGCCTCCGGCGGGCCTCTCCATGCCGCCCAGCGGATCGCGGTCAGCGTCCTCGCGCCCTTCGAGGTCGCCGCGGAGCGCGTGGCGCGTCCCTTCCGCGACGCGTACGGCTGGGCTGGCGACGTGCTCTCCGCCAAGGACGAGAACGCGGAGCTGCGCCAGCAGGTCCGAGAGCTGCGGGCACAGGCGATCGAGAACGAGACCGCCGCTCGGGAGAACCGCGAGTTGCGCGCCCTCCTCGAGTACCGCGAGGGGCCGCGCTTCCCGGACGGATTCGACGCGGTGGCGACGAGGATCATCGTCCAGCCGCAGAACGTCTTCCGGCAGGAGGTCGTGGTCGCGGCCGGTTCCTCGGCAGCCGTTCGTAGCGGCGATCCCGTCGTGGCCGACGACGGGCTCGTGGGCACCGTCACGGAGGTGGCCGCGACCAGCGCGAAGGTCCAGCTGCTGACCGACCAGCAGAGCGCCGCGTCGGCGTTCGTGCCCGAGACGCAGGCCGCGGGCGTCGTCCTGCACGGGGCGAGCGACAACGCCCTCATCCTCGACCGCGTCCCCAAGGACGAGCTCGTGGAGAAGGGCGACGTCGTCGTCACGGCCGGCTCGCGGATCGCCGAGTACCCGTCGCTCTACCCGCGCGGGATTCCGATCTGCGTCGTCGCGAGCGTGAGCCAGCGCGACATCGACGCCTTCAAGACGATCCAGTGCGTCCCGCTCGTCGATTTCGACGCCCTCCACCAGGTCATCGTCCTCGTCCCCAAGGGACGGCGGCCGTGATGCGCGCCGACGCCGCGAAGGCCGGCGTGCTCCTGCTCGTGGCCGCGCTCGTCCAGATCACGCTCGTCACGCCCCTCGAGATCGCGAGCGGGCACCCCGACGTCGTGCTCGTCCTCCTCGTCGTCGTCGCCCTCCTTCGCGGCCCGCTGCTGGGAGCGGCCGCCGGGTTCTGGGCAGGGCTCGTGCTCGACGTGGCGTCGCTGCAGACGCTCGGCCTCTCGTCGCTCCTCCTCACCCTCACCGGGTACTGGGCGGGCCGGTTCGGGGAGGCGACGACCCGCAGCTCGCCCTACCCGCCCCTCGTCGCCGCAGCGCTCGCGACGCTCTGGCTCGGCGTCGGCTCGACGACGGTGCACTTCCTGCTCGGAGACGGCGTGCCCTCGGCGGCCGTCTTCGGCGAGGTCCTCCTGCCGACGCTCGCCCTGAACGTCCTCGTCGCCACACCGCTCTACCGTCTCGCACTCAGGCTCTTCCCCGTCGTAGTGCGGGAGCGGCGGGAGGCGGTCGCTCTTGGCTAGCCGCGTGCCGCCGGTGCGGGCAGGGGACATGGGCTCGCGCCTGCCGGAGTTCCTCCCACCCGACCCCCGCGTGGAGGAGCCGTACCGCGTCGCTCCCCAGATGGCGCTCCGGATCGCGATCCTCGGGATCGTCGCCGTCGCGATCTTCGCCGTCCTCTTCTTCCGCCTGTGGGCGCTTCAGGTGATCTCCGGGGAGCGCTACCTCGAGGCGGCGCAGAACAACCAGGTGCGGACGTTCCGGGTGAACGCGCCGCGCGGCGCCGTCGTCGACCGCGACGGCGACGTTCTCGTCTCGAACAGGGCCGGGACGCTCGTGCAGGTCTGGCCGGCCGCGCTCGAGGACCTTCCGGCTCGCCGGCGCGCGCACGTACTCGACCGCCTGGCCGCGCTCCTTCGCCTCTCCCCGAAGGAGCTCAGGGAGACGCTCCTCCGCCACCGGGACGATCCGCTCACGCCGGTCACCGTTCGCGAGGCCGTGCACGACGACAAGGTCGCGTACCTCCTCGAGCACCAGGCCGAGTTCCCCGCCGTGCAGGTGACCGAGACGCAGCTGCGCCGCTACGAGCACGGGTCCCTCGCTGCCCAGACCCTGGGCTACGTGGGCGAGATCTCGTCCGAGCAGCTAGCGCAGCGCCGGGACCAGGGGTACGCAGCCGGCGACCGGATCGGCCAGGCGGGCGTGGAGGCGGCCTTCGACCGCTACCTGCGCGGCTTCCCGGGCGTCGGCCACGTTCGCGTGGACGCGCTGGGCCGGGTCACCTCGAACCGGGAGTACAGCCGGTTCCCGGAGGCGGGGTACACCGTCAGGCTGACGCTCGACGCGAAGCTGCAGAAGGCGGCTGAGGATGCCATCCGCTACGGGATCCGGCTCGCCCACCAGGGTGGAGAGTGGGCTGCCGACGGAGGCGCCGTCGTCGCGATGGACCCGCGCACGGGCGAGGTGCTCGCACTCGCCTCGAACCCTACGTACGACCCCTCCGTCTACGTCGGCCGCGTGAGACCGAAGGCGCTCGAGCGGCTCGGCGCCCCTGCCGCGAACCACCCGACCCTGAACCGGGCGATCGCGGGGCTGTATCCGCCGGGTTCCACGTTCAAGCCCGTCGTCGCGCTCGCCGCCATGCAGGAGGGCCTCCTGACCCCGAGCGAGATCATCCAGTGCACCGGCAAGCGCGAGGTCGGCGCCGACAAGCAGGTGTTCATGAACTGGAACCCCTACATCAACGAGCCCATGGAGCTGACGACCGCGATCGCCAACTCCTGCGACACGTACTTCTACGAGGTCGCGCTGCGCGCCTACGAGCGGCCGGACTCGCCGATCCAGCGCTGGGCCCGCCGGCTCGGCTTCGGCCGGCTCACGGGCATCGAGCTCGGCCCTGAGGGGGAGGGCCTGATCCCCACGCCGGCGTGGCGCCAGCGGACGTTCAAGAGCCTCGTCGACCAGGTCTGGACGAGCGGCGACTCGGTTCAGCTCGGCATCGGCCAGGGCGACGTTCTCGTCACCCCGCTCCAGATGGCGGCCTTCTACACGCTCGTCGCGAACGGCGGCAAGGCCGTGCAGCCGACGATCGTGAAGCGGATCGAGCATTCGGCTACAGAGGGGGACGCGCCGGTCGTCGTGCGCCGCCTGGCGCCCGCCAAGCCGAAGGACATCGGCCTCGACCCGGCGGGCGTGCGCGCCGTCCAGGAGGGCCTCTATGAGGCGACGCACGCGCCATACGGCACGTCGACGAGTGTGTTCGGAGCGTTCCCCGTGCCGATTGCGGGCAAGACGGGGACGGCGGAGAAGTACGTCGAGCTACCGGGCTACCGCGGCCTTCGCGACCAGTCGTGGTGGTGCGGCTACGGGCCCTCTCAGCGCCCGGAGCTCGTCGTCTGTGCCGTGATCGAGAACGGCGGTCACGGGGGGGAGGCGGCGGCGCCGGCAGCGCTGAAGGTGTTCGAGCGCTACTTCGGCGTCAAGCCCGCGACGTACGCGACCGGGTCGGTGGAGTCCGACTAGCGCGATCGATGGCAGTCCGCGCCGCCGAGCCCCAGCCGACGCCGATCGCCGCCGAGGCGAACGCGGTCGCGCGCCACCTGGACTACGTCCTCCTCGCCGCGGTCGCCGCCCTCGTTGCCTACGGGCTCTGGGTCCTCGACGCCGTCTCGCGTAACGACGTGGCGGGAAACCCGGACTACTTCGTCCTGCGGCAGGGGGTCAACGTCGGTCTGGGCGCCGTCGCGCTCGCGCTGGCCGCCTTCGTCAACCCCGACTCCTGGCGAGGCCTCCGCAAGCCCCTCTACGCGATCCTCCTGGCCGGCCTCGTCCTTGTGCTCGTCGTCGACCAGATTCGCGGGACGAACCGCTGGATCGACATCGGCTTCTTCCGCTTCCAGCCCTCGGAGCTCGGCAAGGTGCTCGTGGTGCTCGTCGCGGCCAGCTTCCTCGCCGACCGCCACCGGGAGATCTCGGCGTGGCGCACGACGATCGGCGCGGTCGCGCTGGTCGCGCTCCCGACCCTGCTCGTCTTCGTGGAGCCGGATTTCGGCACGGCGCTCGTCTACCTCGCCGCGCTCGCGGCGGCCCTCTTCGTCGCCGGAACGCGCTGGCCGCAGCTCGCCGCCCTCGCGCTGGCCGCGCTCCTCGCGGCAACGCTCGTCCTCTGGATCCTCCCCTCGGCCGGCATCGAGGTTCTCCGTCCCTACCAGGTCGAGCGGATCACCGGGTTCCTGAACACGGATCTCGACCCGAGCGGGGCGACATACAACGTAACCCAGTCGATCACCGCCGTCGGGTCCGGCGGGACCGGCGGTCGCGGGGTCGCCGGCGCCACGCAGACGAACCTGAACTACCTGCCCGAGCACCGGACGGACTTCATCTTCTCGGCGCTCGCCGAGCAGCGGGGCTTCCTCGGCGCGGCGCTCCTCCTTCTCCTCTTCGCTCTGGTCGCGTGGCGCGGAGTCCGGACGATCGCGATCGCGCCCAACCTCTTCGGGGCGGTCGTGGCCGCGTCGCTCGTCTTCGCGCTCGTCTTCCAGGTCTTCGTGAACGTCGGGATGACGATCGGCATCGCGCCCGTCACCGGCATTCCGCTTCCCTTCGTGAGCTACGGAGGGAGCTCGATGATCGCGAGCCTCGCCATGATCGGCCTGCTCCAGGCGATCCACGTGCGCGGGCGCATGGCCGGGCGCGGGTAGCGCTCCCTCCGTCCGGTCGCGCTCCTACCCTGCGCTCGATGGACGAGGAGCGGCTGCGCGCAGAGCGTGAGGCGGTCGCGATCGAAGAGGCCGACGCCTGGTTCGAGTACCTCGAGGCGGTGCGCGCGGAGGCGGCGCGCTACGACGAGGTGGAGCCGTGGGCGTGGTCGCGCCTGCGTCAGCGCCTGCGCGGCGTGGACGTCGCCAGGGCGCGGCTCCAGCCCGCCGCGGCGTAGCGGGAGCCGCCGTCGGCGCGAGAGGCGGCCGCTGCTAGGCTGACTGGACGGTTCGGGGAGCGCCCGAGCGCAACGAGCGGCGTGCGCTTCCCGGAAGACACCGATGAGCTTGAGGGTCGACACGCCTGCAATCCGCGCCCGCGCAAGCTGGGCGCGTTCGCGCGTGCACCCGGAAGGAGACGAGAGTGCTGCAGTGGTTTCGCAGGAAGGCCGCGCAAGTCGCCGACGCAGGCGAGGAGGAGCGTGCGGCTTCGCCGCCTCCCGTAACGTCGGCCGCGCCGGAGGCACGTCCCGTGCCGTCCGGCGAGCCCGCGGCGCCGTCCCCCGACGCTGACGCGAAGCGCCGTCGGCGGCGCGGGTCGCGTGGCGGGCGCGGGCGTAGGACGACGACGGAAGGCGCCGCCGCGAGCGCGCCGCAGGAGGCCTCGGGCCAGGGGAAGGAGGCCAAACCCGAGCGAGCTACGAAGCGGCGGGAGCGCGCGGGAGGGCGACAGGGCCGGCGTTCGCCCCGCCGGACTCCGACCGGCGGCTCGCGCGCGGCGCTCGCCGGCGTCCGCAAGGAGATCCTCGTCTCCGTAGACGTGACCGAGCAGCGCGTCGCGGTGCTCGAGGACGGGAAGCCCGCCGAGGTGTACCTCGAGCGGCCGGGGCGGCGGTCGATCGCCGGGAACGTCTACAAGGGCGTCGTCGACAACGTCCTGCCGGGCATGGAGGCGTCCTTCGTCGACATCGGCCTCGACCGCAACGGCTTTCTCTACGTCGACGAGATCGTCGTCCCGGAGCTCGAGGGCAAGCGGCACGGCCGGCGGATCCAGGACCTGATCCAGCGCGGGCAGGAGGTGCTCGTGCAGGCGGTCAAGGACCCGATGGGGACGAAGGGCGCGCGTCTGACGACGGAGATCTCGCTCCCCGGCCGGTTCCTCGTCTACACGCCGTTCGGCGAGGGCATCGGGATCTCCCGGCGCCTCGACGACGCCGAGCGCGAGCGGCTGAAGGGAATCTCCAAAGGCCTCGAGCTCCCCGAGGGCGGGATCATCGTCCGGACAGCGGCCGAGGGCGCCTCGAAGGAGGAGCTCGAGGGGGATCTCGGGCTCCTTCGCGCGCTCTGGGCCACCGTGCAGAGCCGCGCCGAGGAGACGAGGGCGCCCGCGCTCGTCTACCAGGAGGCCGAGCTGCCGCTGCGCATCATCCGGGATCTCTTCATCCGCGACTTCGAGCGCGTTGTCGTCGACCACGAACGGACGTACCGGCGCATCGTCGAGTACCTCCGCCGGACCTCGGCCGACCTCGCGGAGCGCGTGGCGCTCTACGAAGGCAAGCAGCGCCTCATGGAGAAGGAGGGTGTCGACGAGGCGGTTCGCTCGACGCTCGACCGCCGCGTCAACCTCCCCTCGGGGGGCTACCTGATCATCGACTACGCCGAGGCGTTCACGGTGATCGACGTGAACACGGGCCGGTTCGTCGGCGCGAGGGGCAAGACGAGCGGAAGTCGGCTCGAGGACACGATCACGAAGAACAACCTCGAGGCCGTCGAGGAGGTGGTGCGCCAGCTCCGGCTGCGCGACATCGGCGGGATCATCGTCATCGACTTCATCGACATGGCGAATCCGAAGAACCGCGAGCTCGTCGAGGATGCGCTCCGCCGCGAGCTCGCGAAGGATCGGACGAAGACCTACGTCGTCGAGATCTCGCCGCTCGGGCTCGTGGAGATGACGCGCCAGAACGTGACCGACGGCCCTCGCGAGATCCTCACGACCACGTGCTCGACCTGCGCCGGCGAAGGGATCGTCGTCTCGGACGAGACGCAGGCCGTCGAGGCCGAGCGCCAGCTTCGCCGGCTCGTCGCGAGCTCGAGGAGCCAGGCGTTCCGGATCGTGCTCAGCCCCGGCGTGGCTGCCACGCTGGTCGGGCCCGGCGCGGCGCGGCTTGCCCGCCTCGAGGAAGAGACGGGCCGGCGCCTCTTACTCGAGGCGCGCGAGGACGTCCCTTCGGCCCACTTCGAGGTGGCAGCGCGCGGTCCCCTCGCGCGCCTGGAGCCGAAGGCGCTGCCCGTGTCCGCCGGAGAGGAGATCGAGGTGCGGTTGGACGGCCGCTACGAGCTTCCCGCGGGTGACACCGTCGCCCGGCTCGACGGGTACGCCGTGGCTGTTGCCGGCGGCGGCGACAGGATCGGCCGGAAGGTCAAGGTGCGGATCGAGCGCGCGCTCCCGGGAACCGCGTATGCGACCCTCGTGGACGAGGCCGTCCCCGCCGGCCCCGTCGAGGCAGGGACGGAGCTCGACCGCGAGGAGGGCGAGGGCGAGCCAACCCAGCCGAAGCGCACGCGGCGCGGCTCACGGGGCGGCCGGAGGCGCAGGAAGGTCGAGCCCGCGCCCGAGGTCGAGGCCGGGGGCGAGGGTGCGGAGGCCGGTGGCGGCGTCACGGAGACCCAGCCGGGGCCCGAGCCGGAGCCCGTCGGCGCGACCGCCGACGGAAGCGAGGACGCGGCGGAGCCGCCGAGACGCAGGACGAGACGGGGAACGCGCGGGGGTCGCGGGCGCCGGGCGAAGACCGAGGCGAGCGGCGTCGAGACGGACGAGGCTGACTCCCACCGGGCCGTGGACGACGCTGGCCAGCCGGCCCCCGGCGGCGACGGGGTGGCGGCAGCCGAACGCGAGGACGGTGAGACCTCCGCTCCACCATCGGCGAACGGCGGCGGCGAGACGGAAGCCGGCCAGGACGAGAAGCCAAGGAAGCGCACTCGGCGCGGCTCGCGAGGGGGCCGAAACCGCCGGCGCAGGCGGGGCGGCGAGGGCGAGGCAACCGCTACGGCCGGCGACGAGCCCGAAGCTTCGGAGGCGGTCGGCTCGGTTGCCGCAGAGGAGGAGCCCGGCTAGACTGGCCGGGAGCGGGCGAGAGCCCGCTCGTTTTCGGAGAGGACAATCGTGTACGCGATCATCTCGGTCGGTGGCAAGCAGTACCGCGTCGTGGAAGGGGAGCGGCTGACCGTCGACCGCCTGCCCTACGAGGAGGGCGCGACGTTCACCCCGTCGGTGCTCCTCGTGGGCGGCGACGGCGACCCGAAGCTCGGGCCGGACGTCGGCGCGCACACCGTGACGGCGCGGGTCGGCGCCCACGTCCTCGGCGAGAAGGTGATCGTCGGGAAGCACCGGCAGAGGACGGGATACCGGCGGCGCAACGGGCACCGAAGCCGCCTGTCACAGATCCAAATCGAGTCGATCGGCGCACGCTCGAGCCGAGCGCGACGCGTCAGGGAGAAGAAGGACGAGGAGAGCGAGTAGATGGCGCACAAGAAGGGACTGGGGTCCTCGAAGAACGGTCGCGATTCCGAGTCGAAGAGGCTCGGGGTCAAGGTCTTCGACGGGCAAGAGATCCGCGCGGGGATGATCGTCGTGCGCCAGCGCGGGACGCGTTTCCACCCCGGCGACGGCGCCGGCCTCGGTCGCGACCACACGATCTTCGCGACGCGCAACGGGCGCGTCTCCTTCACGACGACCGGCGCCGGGCGGGTCGTCTCGGTCGTCTAGGACTCGCCGCGACGGCGGAGCGCGTGTTCCACGACCGCGCGCGCATCCACGTCGAGGCCGGCCGCGGCGGTAACGGCTCCGTCAGCTTCCGCCGGGAGAAGTACGTCCCGAAGGGCGGCCCCGACGGCGGCGACGGGGGGAGCGGGGGAGACGTCGTGCTCGTCGCCGACCCGGACCTGCGCGACCTCGCGTACTTCGCGCGCCGGCGGCACTTCCGCGGGGGCCGAGGACGACACGGCCAGGGGTCGAACCGCCGCGGCGCCGACGGCGAGGCGATCGCGGTTGGCGTGCCGGTGGGGACACAGGTCTTCGACGTGGACGGGCGTCTCGTCGCCGACCTCGCGCATCCGGGGGCGCGCGCGACGCTCGCTCGAGCTGGGGCAGGGGGCCTCGGGAACCGCAGGTTCGCCACCGCCAGGGAGCAGGCGCCACGCATGGCGGAGGTCGGGCAGCCCGGCGAGGAGGGCACTTTCGAGCTTCGCCTCAAGCTCCTGGCCGACGCGGCGCTGCTCGGGTTTCCGAACGCGGGCAAGTCCTCGCTCCTGCGGCGGCTCTCGAACGCGACCCCGAAGGTGGCCGACTACCCGTTCACGACGCTCGCCCCCGTTCTCGGGACGGTCGAGGACGCGGCCGGCCGCCAGCTCACCGTGGCGGACGTGCCGGGTCTCCTCGAGGGGGCCAGCGAGGGCGTCGGGCTCGGGCACGAGTTCCTAGCGCACCTCGAACGTGCCCGGCTCTTACTGCACGTGATCGACGCGGGCGAAGACGTCGACGCGCGCTTCCGGGCGATCGACTCGGAGCTGCGCGCGTACGGTGCGGGCCTCGCAGAGCGCCCGCAGGTCGTTGTCCTGAACAAGGTGGACACCGTCGGCGAGCCGCCTCGCTTGACGGTCGCGGACGATCGCGTCCGCGGCGTGGTCGCGACGTCCGCGGCGACCGGCGCTGGGGTCGACGCGCTGAAGCACGTTCTCTTCGAGACGATTCCCGAGCCGAGTGCGGTTCCGGCCGAGGAAGAGAGTGAGCTCGCCGACTTCCTCGTCTACCGGCCGAGGCCGGCGCGGCGGCGCGGCGTCCGCGTCCTCCGGGGGGAAGGGGCGTTCCGGCTCGCCGGGCCCGGGGCCGAGGTGCTCACCGACGGCGAGGTCCGGGAGGCCCTGCGGGCGGCGGGAGCGAAGCCCGGCGACGAGGTCAGCGTCGGCGAGCGCACGTTCGAGCTCGAATGACGCTCGCGGCGAGCGACCGTGTCGCGCGTGTGCGGACGCACACGTGACGGCCGGGATCCTCGGCGGCGCGTTCGACCCGCCTCACGTCGGGCACGTCGCGCTCGCCCGCGCAGCGATCCACGAGCTCGGCCTGGACAAGCTGCTGGTCGTGGTCGTGGGGGAGGCGCCCCACAAGGTCGTCGTGACGGACGCCGAGACGCGCTTCCGCCTGGCCGAAGCCGCCTTCTCCGGGATCCCCGCCGTCGAGCTCTCGCGGCACGAGCTGGACCGGCCTGGCCCTTCCTACACGGTCGAGACGGCGCGCTGGGCGCGCCGGCGTTTCGGGGACGACGTTCTCGTCGTCATCGGCGGCGACGAGTTCGCGGATTTCCTCGCCTGGCACGACCCGGACGGCGTGCTCGAGCAGGCGCGCGTGGCCGTGGCGGCGCGGCCGGGGTACGAGCGGGAGAGGCTCGATGCGGTCCGCTCTCGCCTCCGGCGCCCCGATCGCGTCGCCTACTTCCCCTTCCCGGAGATCCCCGTCGCGTCGCGTGAGATCCGCGCGCGCGTCGCCTCCGGCGAGCCGATCGACGAGCTCGTCCCACCCCCGGTCGCCATGCTCGTCCGCGACCTCGGCCTCTACCGCGGTCGCTAGCTGTTGCCGCCGCCCGCCTGCGCGGCTACCCTCTCGACGATGTCCGAGGGGTTCGGGGAGCGGCTGCCCACCTGACGGCGCTCGAGCAAGCGCAGCGCATCGCCGGCCTGGCGTCGAACAAGCTGGCACGGGAGATCGCGATCCTCGACATGCGGCCGGTCTGCTCCTACACGGACTACTTCGTCGTCTGCACGGGCCAGAACCCGCGCCAGACGAAAGCGATCTACGACGAGGTGCGCGAGCGTCTCAAGGCGGATCATCGCGTCGTCCCGCACAACGTCGAGGGCGAGAAGGAGGCGACGTGGATCCTCGCTGACTACCTCGACGTCGTGCTGCATGTCTTCACGCCCGAGGCTCGGAGCTTCTACCGCCTCGAGGACCTGTGGGCGGACGTGCCGTCGGTCGACGTCGCCGCGGCGCGGTAAGCGCCGCGGCTCCTCGTCTCGGCGTCCGCTACGCTTTTCCCCCGCGGGGCCATAGCTCAGCTGGGAGAGCGTCTGGCTGGCAGCCAGAAGGTCACGGGTTCGAGTCCCGTTGGCTCCACTTTCGCGAGCGGTCCCGCATTCAAGGGTTCGCCGCAGCGAGCGGCGGGTATGGCGGCGCCATGGACGAGAAGAGCGCCCGCCCGGGTGAGATCGCCGAGACGGCGGATGCCGGCACTCCGCAGGATCCCGGCGTCCCGGGGGCCAAGTTCCCCGAGTCGGAGGAGAGCCGGCAGGGCTTCGGCTCGAACACCGAGAAGGATCCGGAGGAGTGGGTCACGGGCGAGGAGCCGATGACGGGAGCCCAGGCCTCGTACCTGAGGACGCTCTCGCAGGAAGCGAACGAGCCCTTCGACGAGAACCTGACCAAGGCGGAGGCGTCGAAGCGGATCGACGAGCTGCAGGCACGTACGGGCCGGGGACGACGATGAGCGAGCGAGACGTCGACTTGCCCGAGACCTGGCCCGCGGACGACGAGGAGGCGCGCGAGCGGGCGGCGGAGGCGGACGAGACGCTCGCGCCGGGGAGCATGTCTCCCGACGACGAGCCTGAGCGCGGCGAGAGCTAGCCGCTCGGCTTCCCGTCCACCTCGAAGATCCAGAAGTCCCGCCGGATCACCGGAACCGCGACGTTGAACACGGGCACGTCGCCGAGCGCGCCGGCGAAGGTGCCGGCGTGCCCGTGCCCGTGGAGCACGAGATCGGGGCGGTGGCGCTCGATCGGCGGCGCCATCCGGTCCGTGCCGAGGAACGTCCAGATCGTCTTCGGCTCCCCCTCGAGCGTCGTCCACGTCGGCGCGTAATGGAGGAGCACGATGCGCACCGGGCACGCGGCCACCGCTTCCAGCCCGCGCTCGAGCGCGCGCACCTCCTCCGTCGTCTCCGCGTAGACCTGGCGCAGCACGGGCTCCCCGAAGTCGGGCAGCTGCGAGTCCGGAAACCCGCCGACGAAGCCCTTGGTGCCGACGATGCCGACCTCGGCCCCCCGGATCGAAAGCCGCGTCCAGTCGCGGTCGAGGACGCGCGCGCCCGCCTCCTCGAGCACCCGCACGATCTCGGCTTGTCGGTTCGAGTGCCAGTCGTGGTTTCCCAGGACCGCGACGACGGGCACGCGGACCGAAGCGAGCGCCTCGGCCAGGACTTCCGCCTCCTCCGGCTCTCCGTGCGTCGTCAGGTCGCCGGCGAGGAGGACGAGGTCGACGCCGTCGTCGAGCCCGCCGAAGGCGGCCGCGACCCCCGCCCGGCGCGAGGGCGAGCAGTGGATGTCCCCGGCGGCGGCAATGCGGATCGGCTGCACGCGCCCGTATCTTGCCCGCGGCCGAGATTTGCCCGGGTTGCGCCGGGGTAGGACCGGGGTGCGTGCCCGAGTTCGACGAGATGGCCGGGGCGATGAAGAAGGCGGCCGGCGCGCTGCGCGACGCGGAGATCCCGTTCGTGCTCGGCGGCGGTCTCGCCGCGTGGGCGCGCGGCGCGCCCTTCTCCGACCACGACGTCGACTTCCTCGTCAAGCCCGAAGACACCGAGCGCGCGATCAAGGCGCTGAACGAGGCGGGGATGAGGATCGAGCGCCCGCCCGAGGGCTGGCTCCTGAAGGCCTACGACGGCGAGGTGCTGGTCGACGTCATCTTCGAGCCGTCGTCCGGGCCCGTGGACGACGCGATGATCGAGCGTGGAGAGGATCGCGAGGTCTTGTCGGCGCGGATGCGCGTGCTCGCCCTCGAGGACATCATGGCGTCGAAGTTGCTCGCCCTGAACGAGACGCACCTCGACTTCTCCGGCTCGCTCGACATCGCGCGCTCGATCCGCGAGCAGGTGGCCTGGGACGAGGTGCGCGAGCGCACGAAGGACTCCCCCTACGCACGGGCGTTCTTCACGCTCGTCGAGGAGCTGGGGATCGTCGAGCCCGCCTCGGCGGTGCGGTAGACTGCGGGCGGATGGCCAAGGGTCTTACCGGCGTCGGGTGGAGCTGACGGGCAGGCGGCCGTGAGCCGGCCCGGCGACTCCCAGAGCCTCTCGCGAGAGAGGTTTTCTCGTTAAAGGGGCCTCCCATGGAGCGATACGAGCCAGCGAGGATCGAGAGGAAGTGGCAGGAGGTCTGGGCGCGGGAGCGGGCGTTCCACGTCCCCAATCCGGGTCAGCCCGGCGCTCCCGACCCCGGGGAGAAGTCGTACGTCCTGGAGATGCTGCCGTACCCCTCGGGCGAGCTCCACATGGGCCACGTCCGCAACTACATGCTCGGCGAGGTCGTGTCCCACTTCCGCCGGCGGAACGGCGTTGCCGTTCTCCGCCCGATGGGCTTCGACGCCTTCGGCCTTCCGGCGGAAAACGCGGCGATCCGCGAAGGGGGGCACCCGCGCGAGGTCACGGAGAGAAACATCGCCGCCATCAGGGCGCAGATGGAGCGGATGGGCTGGGCGATCGACTGGCGGCGCGTGCTCGCGACGCACGAGCCGGAGTACTACCGCTGGACGCAATGGCTCTTCCTCCGCTTCTTCGAGCGCGGACTCGCCTACCGCAAGGAAGCGCCCGTCAAGTGGTGCCCGAACGACCAGACCGTGCTCGCCAACGAGCAGGTGGTCGACGGGCGCTGCGAGCGGTGCGGTGCCGAGGTGGAGGCGCGCAGCCTCGAGCAGTGGTTCTTCCGAATCACGGCCTACGCGGATGCGCTCCTCGACGACATGGCGCTCCTCGAGTCGTGGCCCGAGCGCGTTCTCACGATGCAACGCAACTGGATCGGCCGCTCGGAGGGAGCGGAGGTCGCCTTCCGCCTCGCGCACGAGGACGTCGACATCCCCGTCTACACGACGCGCCCCGACACGCTCTTCGGGGCGACGTTCTTCGTCCTCGCTCCCGAGCACCCGCTGGTCGAGCGGCTGGCGGCGGAGACGGAGCAGGAGGGGGAGGTCCGGGAGTACGTGCGCCGTGCCGCTGCCCGCTCGGCCGTCGAGCGGGAGGAGAAGGAGAAGGACGGCGTCTTCACGGGGCGCTTCGTGGTCAACCCGGCCACGGAGGAGCCGATCCCCATCTGGGTCGCGGACTACGTCCTCATGGAGTACGGAACGGGCGCCATCATGGGTGTCCCGGCGCACGACGAGCGCGACTTCGCCTTCGCCAAGCGCTACGGCCTCCCGGTGCGCCCCGTGGTCCACCCGGCCGAAGGAGAGACCGACGTCGAGGAGGGCGCGTTCGTGGCGCACTCCTCCGACGAACGGCTGGTCAACTCCGGCCCCTTCTCGGGACTCCCGGCGCCCGAGGGCAAGCGCGCGATCGTCGAGTGGCTCGCGGGCGAGGCGCGAGCAACCTTCGCCGTCGGCTATCGCCTGCGCGACTGGCTCCTCTCGCGCCAGCGCTACTGGGGCTGCCCGATTCCCGTCGTCCACTGCGACCGCTGCGGGATCGTGCCCGTCCCCGACGAGGAGCTGCCCGTGCTCCTCCCCGAGGTCGACGAGTACCTGCCCAGAGGTCGCTCCCCGCTGGCCGCTGCCGAGGAGTGGGTCCGCACCGCCTGTCCTGCCTGCGGCGGCGCTGCGCGGCGCGAGACGGACACCATGGACACGTTCGTCGACTCCTCGTGGTACTTCCTGCGCTACTGCGACGCGCGCAACGACCAGGCGCCGTGGGACCGCGAGGTGCTGGGGCGCTGGATGCCGGTCGACCAGTACATCGGCGGCGTCGAGCACGCGATCCTGCACCTCATGTACGCG
>JACVSB010000376.1 GCA_014534155.1 Thermoleophilia bacterium | reverse complement strand
TGCGCGCCTGGCTCTTCCGGATCCTCACGAACCTGAACATCGACCGCGGGCGGCGCGACCAGCGCTCGCCCGACACGCGCCCGATCGAGGAGGGCGACTACTACCTGTACAACCGGCTGGAAGAGGCGAGCCCGCCGGCCGACGAGGAACGGATCGTCGAGCGGCTGTCCCAGGACTCGATCGTCGCCGCCCTCTCCTCCGTCCCGCACAATTACCGTGACGTGGTCGTCCTCGTGGACATCGGCGACTTCAGCTACCAGGACGCGGCCCAGATCCTCGACATCCCGGTGGGGACGGTGATGTCGCGCCTGCACCGAGGCCGGCGTGTGCTCAAGCACGCGCTCGCGGAAGCGGCCGTCCCGGAGGCCTCGTGATCGACCCGTGCGAGAAGTGCGAGGAGCTCCTGCAGCCCTTCCTCGACCGTGAGCTGACGGAGGCGGAGCACCGGGAGGCGGAAGAGCACCTCGACGACTGCGGGTACTGCCGCAAGCGCTACCGCTTCGAGGAGTCGCTCCGCCGCTACGTCCGGCAGGCGTGGAGCGAGGGGATGCCGCCGGAGCTGAAGCAGAAGCTCGCGGCGCTCCGAACGCCCCTGGCCTGAGCTCCCGCGCGCCGGCGCGGCGCCGGCGTGCCGCCGCCGCGCGGCTTCGGTCCGTCGCTGCCGGCCGATGGGTCGGTCTTTGCTCCGGCCCCGTCCCATTCGGCGACGTCCGGGGTCAGACCCCGGACGTGGCGTGACGAGACGTGGCGGGAAAGCGGGGGACGCCTGTCCTGGAGCGCGGTTCGCGACCACCGACGTCCGGCTCGGCACGGCGGAACCGGCCACGCCCGGGGTCAGACCCCGGGCATGGCGATTCTGGCCACGGCCTCGAGGCGGGTCGAGTCGTGGAGGGTGCTAGCGCGCGCGGTCTTCGCCGACGATCACGATCAGGCGGTTCGGTGTGCCGGAAGCGCCGGGGAGCGCGGCCGTCTCGACGCCGAGCTCGTCGGCGAGCCGCCGCGCGAGCTCCTCGCTCCCGCGCGGGTAGTAGACGCGCGTCTCGACGTAGTCGAGCCGCTCGGCGTTCTCGACCGTGCCGATCCGGTAGGCGAGCGGGCCGCCGATCTCGTTCGCCAGCCGCGTTGCGGCGTTCGGCCTCCTCGTGCCGTTGAAGACGTCCACGCGCACCTGCCACGGAGGGGGAAGCACGTGCGCG
>JACVSB010000395.1 GCA_014534155.1 Thermoleophilia bacterium | reverse complement strand
GCGCCGGCGCGAGGGCCCGCTGGAGCTCTCGCGCCCGGTCGCGCACGAGCGCGCGCAGCTCGCCAGGCGAGAGCACGACGGCGTGGCCCCGGTGGGAGAGGATCTCGCCCGCGAGCCACTCGTCGCTTCCGACCCGCATGTCCTCGAGGGCGGTGCCGTCCGCGAGCGGCCGCGCTCCTCGCTCCACACGCCTCGGCGCCTCCTCGGCCGAGAAGAGAACCTGCGCGGTCCGTGCGTCGCGGAGCTTCGCCGGCTCGAGCCCGGGTCGCGGCTCGAACGTCTCCTCGAGGAGCGTGACGCGGCGCATCCGGTCGAGACGGAAGCTGCGCTGGGCGTCCTTCGAGCGGTCCCACCCGTGCAGGTACCAGTAGGGGAGCTCGCGCTCGAGTGCGTGCGGTTCGAAGAGGCGCACCGTCGCCTCCTCACCGACGGCGAGGTACTCGATCTCGACGAGCCGCTTGGCCGCGATCGCCTCGGTGAGCGTCCGGACGGTGCCCTCGTTCTCCGACCCGGCCTCGGGCTCGACGCCGTCCGGCAGCTCGAACTGGCCGAACGTCTCCTCGAGCTTCCGGCGCACGCGGTCGAGCGGCGTGTGCGCCTCCGCCGCGATCATCGGGCCGACGAACTCGAGCGCGAGGCGGATGGCGCGCGCCTCGAGCGGCGTCAGCCGGGGCGGCCGGCGGAACGTGTCCCCGAAGAGTTCCTTCTCCACGTGCACGTGGTCGTCGACAAGGGTCGCGTACAGCGCGTAGCAGCCGCCGCCGAAGTTGACGAGGTTCAGGAGGGAGAGGTGTTGGGCGAGCTGCTCGTCGTCCAGGTGGAAGCGGTCCCTGAGCTCGGCGGCGGGGACGTCGACCCGCGGCTCGTCGCCGCAGCGTGCGAGGAGGTAGGCGAGGAGCGCCTGCAGGACGGCGAAGCGCTCGGGCGCGATGGGCCCAGCGACGCGCTCGAGCGGCGGCCTCGCATCCGTACGCGCGACCTCGGGTGCGGGCACGGGCGGATCGCCCTCGTGCGCGTCCGCGACGGAGGAGAG
>JACVSB010000179.1 GCA_014534155.1 Thermoleophilia bacterium | reverse complement strand
TCTTTCGCGTGCGGCTTGCAGCTTCGACCGGCGCTCTGTAACGTCCCGTTACTTCATTCTGTAAAGCATGAGCGGGAGGGAGCATGGCGGAGAACGGATACGCGAAGGCGGTTCTCGTCTCGACGGACTGGCTCGCCGGGCACCTCGGCGAGGAGGGCATCGTCGTCGCCGAGGTGGACGAGACGCCTGACCTCTACGACGAGGGCCATATCCCCGGAGCCGTCAAGCTGCACTGGCGCGACGACCTGCAGGATCCCGTGGAGCGCGACCTCGTCGACCGGGAGACGTTCGAGCGGCTGCTCGGCGAACGGGGGATCGGAAACGAGACGACAGTCGTCGTCTACGGCGACAAGAACAACTGGTTCGCGGCCTACGCCTACTGGTACCTGAAGATCTACGGCCACGAGGACGTGCGGATCCTCGACGGCGGCCGGCAGAAGTGGATCGACGAGGGGCGCGAGTTGACGACGGACGTCCCTGCGCCCACGCACGCGGAGTACCGAGCCGCGGAGCGCGACGAGTCGATCCGTGCCTACCGCGACGAGGTTCGGGAGTGGCTCGGACGCGACGAGCGCGCGCTCGTCGACGTCCGCTCGCCCGGCGAGTACGCCGGCGACCTGATCGCACCGCCCGGGTACGAGCAGGAAGGCGCCCAGCGGGGGGGCCACATCCCCACGGCGGTCTCGATCCCCTGGGCGAGCGCGGTGCGCGACGACGGGACGTTCAAGACGGCCGACGAGCTGCGCTCGCTCTACGGCGGCAAGGGCGTTACGCCCGAGAAAGACGTGACCGCGTACTGCCGGATCGGCGAGCGGAGCGCGCATACGTGGTTCGTCCTCCGCGAGCTCCTCGGCTTCGAGCGGGTTCGAAACTACGACGGTTCGTGGACCGAATGGGGCAACCTCGTCGACGTGCCGATCGAGAGGGGGCCGTAGGGGGAGCGAGCGCCGCCCTACGCGCGCAGGATGGGGCGGGTGAGGCAGGTCGGCCCGCCGTCGCCGAGGCGCGAGAGGTGCTCCCCCCGGTACGTGCGGACGTCGACGCCGACCGCCTCGAGGCGGCGCTTCGTCTCGGCGTTGCCCTCGAGCGCGAGCGCGACGCGCGGGGCGAGCGCGAGCACGTTGGGGCCCATCGTCGCGAACTCGTCGTCCGGCACCTCGACGAGCTCGATCCCTCGCGCGCCGAGGAGCTGGACGAGCCGCACGGGCAGGAGCGGGAGGTAGACGAGCGCCAGGTCGCGATCGAGCGGCGAGAGGAGCGACATGAGGTGGAGGACGTCGCCGGGGCCGGTGAGGTGCGGAAGGTCGAAGGCGAGGACGTCCACGTCCGGGAGGGCGCCGCGCAGCGCGGCGACCCCGGCCTCGTTCGTGCGGTATCCGACCCCTACGAGGAGCGTCTCGTCGTCCAGCCACACGGTGTCCCCTCCCTCCGCGAGCGCCGGAGCCTCGAGCCGCGCCGCGATCGGCACGCCCGCCTCGAGCAGGTCGACGGCCATCGCGTCCGGCTCGCCGCGGCGGCCCTCCTTGCCCGGCCGAAGCAGGACGGCGCCGCGGTCGGTCACGAGCGCGGGATCGAACGTGTAGATGGCGTCGGGATCCATCTCGAGCGGGGTGCGCGCGAAGACGACTTCGGCCCCGGCGTCCGCGAGCGTGCGGCAGAACGCCCCGTGCTCTGCGGCGATCCGCTGCGGATCCGGCTCTCCACGCCACCGGTACGCGCGCCATGCCGCACACGCGGCGGCTTCCGGCGGGCGCACGAGCACACGGCGTAGCGGCGCCCACATGCTCTGCGCGCCGTACCTGCGAGCCGTCGCGAGGGCGTCCGTCACAGCCGCCGAAGCTCCTCCGTGAGCGTCTCCAGGCTCGCGAGGTCGTGGCCGCTCGCGAACACGTCGACGTGTGGGAGCGCCGCGCGCATGCCGCGTGCCAGGGGCTCGTAGGCGGGATCCTCCTTGAGCGGGTTCAGCCAGACGACGGCGTGCGCGAGGCGGGAGAGACGGTCCATGGCGGCGGCGAGAACCGCGGGGTCGCCGACATCGAGCCCGTCCGAGCAGACAAGGGCGACCGAGCCGCGCGCCATCCCACCGTGGCCGAAGCGGTCGAGAAACGTCGTCAGGGAGTCGCCGATCCGTGTTCCCCCGTCCCAGTCGGCGACGGCGTCGGCGGCCCGCGAGAGCGCGGCGTCCGGGTCGACCGTGGCGAGCGCGGGCGTCACGCGCGTGAGACGCGTGCCAAAGCAGAAGACCTCCCAGCCTCGGTTCCCCCTGGCGAGCGCGTGCGCGAACACGAGGAGCGCCCGCGAGTAGTCGGCCATCGACCCGGAGACGTCGAGGAGGAGGACGAGCCGCCGCGGCCGCCGCGGCCGCTCCCGGCGCGCGAGCCACAAGGGGTCGCCGCCGGTCCGAAACGACTTGCGGAGCGTGCGCCGGAGGTCGAGCACGCCCGCCTTCGCCGGGCGCCGGCGCCGGGCTCGGCGCGGGGGCACGGCGAGGCGGATGCGCGCCATCAGCGCGGCCAGCTCGGCGAGCTCCTCCGGCGAGCAGCGCGAGAACCGCTTGCGCTTGAGGAGCTCGACGGCGCTCGCCCGCGCCAGCTCGGGCTCGCCCTCCGGGGGGCGCGGGGACGGGCGGAGGAGCGCGTCCGCGCCGCTTCCGTTCGGGGCCCTCTGCTGCTCCCGCGGGCGCGGAGGAGCCGGCTCCCCGCGGAAGTAGCGCGCGAACACGCGGTCGTAGATCCTGACCTCCTCCTCGCTCGCGACGAGCGTCGCGCGCCCCGCCCAGTAGAGGTCGGGGGTAAGCGTCGCGGCACGGCAGAAGTCGATGATCGCTCCCGTTCCGACGCCCACTCCCTCGTCCCGGAGGGCGCGGCCGAAGCCGGCGAGCTCCTGCTCGGGGTCAGCCACGCAGGAGCTCGGGGAGCGCGTGCTCGACACGCTCGAGGTCGTCCCGGTTCTTCACCGCCCAGCCGAGCGTCTGCCCGGCCTCGGCCGTCGCGACCCGCTCGGCGCCGAGCAGGCTGAGCGCCTGGGCCCAGTCGATCGCCTCCGCGATCCCGGGGCGCTTGACGAGATCGAGCTCGCGGAGCCCGGCGATCGCGCCGGCGACCGAGCGGGCGAGCTCCGACGAGACGCCCGGCGCGCGCAGACGGATGATCTCGACCTCGCGCTCGAGATCCGGAAAGTCGATCCAGTGGTAGAGGCAGCGTCGCTTGAGCGCGTCGTGTAGCTCGCGCGTCCGGTTCGACGTCACGACGACCACGGGCGGGCTCTCGGCGGAGATCGTCCCGAGCTCGGGCACCGTCACGGTGTAGTCGGACAGGAGCTCGAGGAGGAACGCGTCGAACTCGTCGTCGGCGCGGTCGAGCTCGTCCACGAGGAGGACGGCGCCGCCGCCCGAGCGGACGGCCGCGAGGAGGGGCCGCTCGACGAGGAAATCAGGCCCGTAGAGCTCCGCGACCCGGCGTCCCACGTCCAGCTCGCCCTCCTGGAGCGTGCGCGCGTAGAGGAGCTGGCGGGCGTAGTCCCACTCGTACAGCGCCTGGGCCGAGTCGATCCCCTCGTAGCACTGGAGGCGGATCAGCCGGGCGTCGAGGATGCGCGCGAGCGTCTTCGCCACCTCCGTCTTCCCGACGCCCGCCTCGCCCTCGAGGAGAAGGGGCCGCCCCATGGCCAGCGAGAGGTAGACGGCGGTGGCCAGTCCGCGGTCGGGCAGGTAGTCGGCGTCCCGCAGCGCCCGCTCGAGCTCGTCGACGGAAGCAAACGCCATCGACCCATCGTAGAGAACGAGGGGCGCTGTAAGATCGGCCGAAGATCGGGCGGCCCGAGGAGCGGCATGTATCCCTCCCACTTCGAGTACCACGCGCCTGCAACCGTCGACGAGGCGCTCTCGGCGCTCGAGCGCTACGGCGACGAGGCAAAGGTCCTCGCTGGTGGACAGAGCCTGATCCCGCTCATGAAGCTCCGCTTCGCCGCCCCCCGCGTGCTCGTGGACATCAACCGCGTGGATGGTCTCGACGGGCTCGAGAGGTCGCCGGAGGGCATCCGGATCGGCGCGCTGGTCCGGCACAAGACGTGCGAGCGTGCGCAGGAGCTGCGGGGCCGCTTCGGCGCGCTCGCGGACGCCGCGCCGCTCATCTCGGACCCGATCGTGCGAAACCTCGGCACGGTTGCCGGCTCGCTCG
>JACVSB010000137.1 GCA_014534155.1 Thermoleophilia bacterium | reverse complement strand
GGTCGGCTCGGTCCTGACCCAGTACACGCTCGTGCTCGGCCTCTTCCCCCTTGTCGTCCGCGTCGTCCCGATCGAGGCGCGCCAGGCCGTCACCGTCACGGCGCTGACCGTCGTGGGCCTCGCCCTCACGATCGCCTCCGTTGCGAACGGCTGGCTCGGCCGGCTCGAGGGGATCACGCTCGTCTGTGCCTGGGCCGTCGCGACGTGGATCGTCGTTCGCAGCGTTCCCGGCGCGATCCCCGACGACCCGCCTCGAGTACGGCTGCAGGGCCGCCTCGTGCAGGCGGTCGTCGTCCTCGTCGCGCTCGCCGTCGTCGGCCTGGGGGCGACCGTCGCCGTGCGCGCGCTCGTCCGGCTCGCCGACCTCGCCGGCGTCCCCGAGTTCGCGATCGCCTTCTTCGGCGCCTCTATCGGGACCTCCGCGCCGGAGATCGTCGTCGACCTGACCGCGCTCGCTCGAGGCGCTCCCGGCATCGCCGTCGGCGACGCCCTCGGGAGCTCCCTCGTCGATTCCACCCTGTCCATCGGAGTCGGGCCGACCGTCTCCCCGGCCGCCGTGACGCCCCGCCTTGCGGTCGTCGGCAGCCTCTACGCGATGTGCGCCGTCGCGCTCGTCGGCGGCGTCCTAGCCGTGCGCCGGCGGCACGACCGCGCGACGGGTTTCCTCTTCATCGGCCTCTACCTCGCGGCCTACGCCGTCATCATCGGCGCGGGCTAGCCGTCGCTCGATCCAGCGGGCACCGACGGTGTCGGTGAGGCCGTGCGCGACGATCGAGGAGAGGATGACGAAGGATGCGACGTCGAAGACGAGCGTCCGGTGCAGGTCGGCCGAGTTGAGAACGAGGAGCGCGAAGAGCATCGAGGCGACACCCTTGGGGCCGAACCAGGCGATGAAGAGCTTCTCCGGCCGCGGAATCGGGACGCCGACGAACGAGACGAGCACGGCGGCCGGCCTCGCGACGAGGAGCGCGAACGCGACGAACGCCGCGAGCGCCCAGGTGTTCCCGTGCCACCCGGTGGCGACGATGAGCGCCCCGAAGAGGAAGAACGTGATGATCTGGAAGGTCGCGCTCACCGCCTCGTTGAACTCGCCAAAGGCGGCGGGAACGTCGTGGCGTGTGAAAGCGAGGACGATCCCGCCCACGAACGCCGCGATCAGCCCGTTTCCGTACGTGACGTCGGCCAGGCCGAACGCGAGCAGGCCGACGCCCAGCGCATACGTCCCCTCGTACTTGCGCGTGAGCCCACCGCCCGGGAGGTAGGGAAGCAGGCGGCCGGCGGCCACCGCGAGCGCCACTCCGATTGCCGCTCCGACGAGCGCCTCCGACGCGAGCTCGCCGGCCTCCCGGGCAGGGGAGGGACCTCCGGGCACCGCGGCGGCGAGGAAGAAGAGGACGAAGGGAAGCGCGAGGCCGTCGTTCAGGCCGGATTCCAGGTTGAGCGTGTGGCGGACGTGGCGCGGGACCCGCTGGGCGGTGACGACCGCGGAGGTGACGACGGGGTCCGTGGGCGCGAGGACCGCGCCCAGGAGGAAGGCCTCCGCCCACGTGAGCGCGGGGAAGAGCGCCTTGGCGACGACCGCGAGGAACGCGAGCGTGATGGGCATGGCGAAGACGAGGGCCCGGGTGGGCGGCCCCCAGTAACGGCGCAGGAGCTCGTCCTCCACGAAGAGGCCGTCGGAGAAGAGGGTGAGGACGAGGGCGAGCTCGACGGCGAAGACGACGAGGCGGTCGCCGGGGTTCGCGGTCACGACGTCCGCGACCGCGAGCGCGACACCTGCGGCGACCGAGAGGACGGAGATGGAGAGGACGGTTCCGTGGAGCCAGCCCGAGAGGCCGGCGCCGACGGCGAGGAGGATCCCGATGAGGAGGAGCGCCTCGCCGAAGCCGATCGTCACGGCGCGCGACCCTACTCGTCGCCGACGTCGTCGTCGTCGGCACCGAGCTCGGCCGCGAGGAGTGAGCAGCCGTACGCGCGCCAGGCGACGTCGGGCGCCCCGACGAGGCCCTGGATCGCCTCGCTCACGTGCGGAAGCCCCGCCGCCAGAGGCCCGAGCTCGCGGATCGCGGCCTCGAGGGCAAGCTGGCGATCCACGTCGCGCAGGTCGTCGGCAAGGGCGGTCACCGCCCGCCCGTTCAGGTCGAGCCCGCGCGTCGGATCCCCGCCGGCGCTGAGGAGGAGGAGCGCCCGCCTGACGGCACCGCGGTGCTCGGCGTCGGGGACGGCAACTCGCTCCCCCGCCACGGAGGCGATGACGACGAGCGCCGTCGCGAGATCCATCGCCTCGGCGTCCGAGGCGAGGGCGCGCTCGAGGTCGACGAGCCACCGAGGCGGCATCGAGACTCAACCGTAGCGGGCCGCCTGGGCCGAGAGCGAGCGCGGCGGCCCGCTCAGAGCGGAAGCTCCGTGCCTACGGTCTGCTCCCGGGCCGCTGCGAGGACGCGCGCCGCGAAGGCGGCGTCGAGCGCGCCGACTCCGAGATTCACGCAGGCGACCCGCCGGCCGCGGGCACCCCGCTGCAGCGCGTTGCCGACGCTGCCCGCGGGCTCGGGCCAGCCGCGGAAGTGCCCCTGGTCCCGGTAGTACGCGAACTGGCCCTCGTCGTCGACGAGGAAGAGATCCGCCGACTCGATCACCTCTCGGCGGACGAGCGCGTCGAAGTCGATCGGGAGGACGAGCCACCGCTCTCCCAGCTCCTCCGGGCCCAGCGGGGGGTCCGGTTCCCGCACGATGGGCGCGGCGGTGACGACGACCTCCGCTCCCGCAACCGCCTCGCGCTCGCTCTCGGCGGGCCTCACGCGCGACCCGAGCGCCGCCAGGCGATCGCGGTGCGGATCGAACGCACGGATCTCGACCTCCCGGTTGAGTCGACGCAGGAGCGTCGCGTGGAAGCGGCCCTGCTCGCCCGCTCCCACCACCGCTGCCCGGCGCCACCCCTCGGGCGCCCAGGCGCGCACGCAAACTCCGCTCGCGGCCGCCGTCCGGGCCGCGGTGATCTCGGCCCCGTCCATAACCGCTACCGGAAGGCCGGTTTCCGCGTCGTTCACGACGACGAGGCCGGAGATGTAGGGGAGCCCGCGCGCCTTGTTTTCGGGATACCCGGCGACCCACTTGAGCGCGACCACGTCCCTGTCGGCGAGGTAAGCCGGCATGGCATGGAGAAACGCGTCGGGACGCGGATGCACCGCGGGCTTCGGCGGGAGCTCGACGCGCCCCTCGGCGAGCGCGCGGTACGTCGCTTCCACGAGGTCGAGCTGTTCGTCGAGCTCGGGCAGGAGAGCGGCCACTTCCCCCCGCGAGAGGTAGAGCAGCGAGCTCATGTCCGTCGCTGCATGCTCCCGCCCGGAACCGGCGAGAGCAAGGGGTGGGCGGCCGGCGGAGGACGCCGGCCGCCCGAGTTCGGCCTACGGAGCCACTCCGCAGAAGCCCGCGACACCGCGGTGCTCGCCGGGGATGTGGCCGCCTGCGCCGAGCTCGCCCGCCGTCGCGAGGTCGGCGTGGAAGGCGCCGAAGGCGGAGTAGCCGGGGCCGAAGGCGCACGGGTCCTCCACCTGCGCGCTCGAGCTGGGGGCGATCCCCAGCGTGCCGAGAGCGACGAGCGCCAGCGCGGCGAGCGTCGCGAACCGCTTTCGCATGGATCCTCCTTTCGTGGGGTCGCGAAGGCAACCCCGAGCCGCAAACACAACCGCGTATGCCCGGATTTGCCGCGCGGTACACCCGGCGCTCGCCGGCCGCGCCGAACGGCGCGCAGCGCCGGCGGCCGGTTCATTGCAGGAGAAAGACGACCGCGATCCCCGCCGCGACCCCCACGGCCGCGGCCCCGAGGAGGGGAACCACGTAGGTTCCGATCCAGCGCGCGTACTCTCGCCCGAGCCGGGGACGGAGGCGCGCGCGAATGGACGCGCGGTCACTCCACTCGCGCGGCCGCGCCGGGCGCGGGAGCGCGAGCGGCAGGCGCGAGCCGCTGCGGGCGGGCCTCTCGCCCTGGCCGCGGAGGCGGCCCAGGACGTGCCCGCCCGGGACAGCCGCCTTGCTCTCGCCGCCGGAACGCCGTCCGTTCGGCATGGGGATCAGCCGCCGTCCCGCGATGCCGACCCCGACCAGGACGAGCAGGCCTGCGGCGGCGCCGAGAAGGGGAGCGTTGCGGTCGAGGAATCCCGGCCTTGCCGCTTGCGGGCGCGTTTCGGCCCGGGGCTCGCCCGGGCTCGGGGGCGAGGGCGCGGGGGAAGGTGGGGTCGCCTCGCCCTCCTGCGAGGTCGTCGCAGCCGGTTGCCGGCGCTCCCTGCGCGGTCGGCGCTCACCGCCCGCCCGACCTCCGGTGCGCGCGTTCGCCTTGCCCTCGGGGTACAGGGGGAAGAGGCGCCAGAGCTCGGACGCTCGACGGCCTTTCCCGCCCGCGTCCGCTGCGTTCGCCGCCGCGGGGGAGGCGACGAGGAGGGCGGCGCAGAGGAGCGCGACGGCGAGGCGACGGTAGCTCATGCCGAGCTGCCCCGGATCGTGAGTGGCGTTCCGACCGGCAAGAGTTGGGCGAGGCGGAGGATGTCGTCGTTTCGCATCCGAATGCACCCGTGCGAGACGCGGCCGGGGAGGAGGTCCGGACGGTTGGTTCCGTGGATTCCCACGAAGCCGCCGGCCGGCCAGTCGGTCAACACCGGGGAGCGCGCGCTCGTGCCGAACGCGATCGGGCCGTAGAAGGGGCTCCGGTAGCGCTCCAGCTTGCTCCGGACGTAGAACTCGCCGGTCGGGGTGGGTGCTTCGGCCGTTCCGACGCCCACGTCGGCGGTGAAGATCCGCCTCGAGTTCCGGTAGAGCGAGGCACGGAGCGCGTCGAGGTCGACGACGAGGTGCGTCCGCACGGACTCGTAGCCGCCGAGCGCCGAGCGCGGCACCCAGCCGAGCGAGCCGGCCGGAAGGATCGGGAGCCGTACCCGAACCCAGAGCCCTCCGGCCGCGTCGGTGGCGCGCCCAAGCGTGAGGACGATGTTCGCCGTCCCCTCGGGGGTCGTCGTCGCGAGCATCGCGACGCCGCGGGCGCCCTCGCCGGGAGCCGCCCGCGCGGCGACGGCGCGCACGACGGGCGCCCACCGGTACTCGACGCCCGAGAGGCGCTTCGGCTTCGAGGGCACGAACGCGGGCGTGACCGGCGCCGGCGCAGCATCGTCGGCGAGGCCGCCCCGGCCCTCGTGTGCGCCCTGCCGGGAGCCCGTCGTCGCCGTCGTCTCGCCGCCGCCCGACTGCCACGGCGACGCCACGCCGAGGAGCGCGACGACGACGGCGGCTACGAGGCCGACCCCGAGAGCTCCTGCCCGGC
>JACVSB010000063.1 GCA_014534155.1 Thermoleophilia bacterium | reverse complement strand
TGCGGGCGCGGTCGACCCGGGGGACGAGGAGGCGATCGAGCGGCTCTTCCGCGACGTGATCACGGCGCGGCTCGAGCAGTGGATCGCGATCGCCGAGGAGCGCCTCGCCGGGAGCGACGTGCGCTTCTTCTGGATGGCCGGAAACGACGACCAGGAAGTCGTCGACGAGATCATGCGGAGGTCGGACCGCCTCGTCTTCGGCGACGGACGGTGCCTCGAGGTCCACGACGGCTGGCAGATGCTGACGCTCGGGCTGTCCAACCCGACCCCGTGGAACTGTCCTCGCGACGTCCCCGAAGACCGGATCGCGGGCCGGATCGACGACCTCGCGACGGAAATCTCCGACTTCTCGCGGTGTATCTTCAACATCCACGTCCCGCCAGCCGAGACGAAGCTCGACCAAGCGCCGGCGCTCGACGGCGAGCTGAGACCGAAGCTGGAGGCCGGCGGGCTGCGCCTCGCGAACGTCGGGAGCACCGCGGTGCGCGAGGCGATCGAACGCTACGGTCCAGCCTTGTCTCTCCACGGCCACATCCACGAGTCGGCCGGTGTCGAGAAGCTCGGCGAGAGCGTCTGCATCAACCCCGGCAGCGACTACCAGGAAGGCGTGCTGCGAGGCGCGCTCGTCGTCCTCGACGAGAGCGGCGGCGTCCGCGATTGGGCGCTGACAACGGGATGACCGCGGAGGAGGCCATGGAGCCGGAGACGACGCCGAGCGCGTTCGCTCGAGAGCAGGCGACCTACCTCGACGAGGCAGCGGCGATCATCGCCGCCGCCGAGTCGAAGGGCATCGAGCTCCGCCTGCTCGGCGCGATCGCCGTGATCAAGCACTGCCCCGGGTTCATCTGGCTGCACGAGGCGACGCACCGCGAGCTCACCGACATCGACTTCGCCGCGTACTCGCGCGAGCAGCGGGAGGTGAACGAGCTCCTGACCGGCCTCGGCTACGCGAGCAAGGGCGGCGGCGGTCGCGGCGTCACGATGGAGGTCTGGACGGGGCGGGAAATCTACGTCGACCCGCACGGACAGCGGCATTCGGTCGACGTCTTCTATGACAAGCTCGACTTCTGCCACCCGGTCGAGTTCAAGGGCCGGCTCGCGCTCGACTCGCCGACGATCCCGCTCGCCGACATCGTCCTCGAGAAGCTTCAGATCGTCGAGGTGAACGAGAAGGACCTGAAGGACCTGATGATCCTCTTCCTCGAGCACCCGGTCGCGACGGGCGCGGCCGCCGGGCAGGAGGAGATCGACGGGGACTACATCGCAAAGCGGTTCGCGGGCGACTGGGGCTTCTACTACACCGCCAACCTCAACTTCGACAAGATGCTCGCCTTCCTCCCGCGCTACCAGGCGTTTACGGGGGAGCACCGCGAGACCATCGCCGGCCGGATTGCCGAGCTTCGCGAGGCGATCGAGCGCAAGCCGAAGTCGACGGGCTGGAAGATGCGCGCCCGGATCGGCCCGCGCAAGAAGTGGTACCGCGACGTGGCCGAGGAGTACCGAGAGCTCCACGACACCGGCCTCAGCGGCCACTAACGCTAAGGCGCGAGCGCGCGCCAGCGCACGAGCAGCTCGAGCGCCCACTCCGACCGGGATCGCCCCCAGGCTGCTGCCGGCGGTCGCGAGCTGGAACGGCGCCGTAGTTCGTGCTCAGGGGGAGGTCGATCGTGTCCCGTCTCCGCGTCCGCTGGAGCCCCGCTCGTGCCGACGCGCGACGAGACCGCCCGGCGCGGCTACGTCGAGGTGTCCGCTCCGTCAGGTTCCCCTGATCTTGAGGACGACCTTGCCGAACCGGTCTGGAGCGTCGAGGCGCTCGTGCGCTCGCGCCGCCTCGGCGAGCGGAAACACGCTGTCGATCACGGGGCGCCAGCGCGCGCGCTCGACGTGGGCGAGCAGCGCGTCGAACTCCCGCGGGCTGCCCATCGTCGTCCCCTGGATGCGGAGATAGTTGAAGTAGAGCGTCGTCAGCGGAACCTCCGCCACGGCGCGCGCGGTATCGGCGAAGTTGACCAGCCGGCCACCGGGCCGCAGCAGCGAGAGCGCTCCCGGCCAGACGACACCTCCGACGGAATCGACGACGGCGTCCACCGACCCCACCTGCTCCGGCCAGCGCTCGTCGCCGTAGAGCGCTCCACCTTGGGCCCCCAGCGCGCAGGCGCGCTCGAGCTTCTCGACGCTCGACGTCGTCACGAGGACGCGGGCGCCTAGCGCTGCCGCGATCTGGACCACGAAGCTCGCGACTCCACCACCCGCCCCGGGGACGAGGATCGTGCGGTCCGCCCGTGCCTCGGCGTGGGTGACGGTGGCCCGCCACGCGGTCAGGCCCGCGAGAGGGAGCGCAGCCGCCTCGAGCCAGGAGTAGCGGCGCGGCTTGGGACGAACCTGCGCCGCCGAGACGACGATCTGCTCGGCGTACGTCCCCTGATCGGGGACGCCGAGGATCCGGAAACTCGGCCCCGGTGCATCCTCGCGGCCACCCCAGTCGAGCGAGGGGTTGATCACCACTTCGTCGCCCTCGCCGACTTCGCTGACGCCCTCACCGACCGCCGAGACCACGCCCGCTCCGTCCGAGCCGAGCACAGCCGGGAGCGAGGCGGTGCCGCCTCTGCGGATCCACCAGTCCCGGCGGTTGAGCGCCGCCGCCACCAGGTCGACGCGGACCTCCCCTGGGCCTGGCTCCGGCTCGGCACGCTCCACGAGCGCGAGCCCCCCGGGGTCGACGAAGCGTCTCAGCTCGACCGCCTGCACGGCGCGTAGTTTGCGAAGATCGGTGAGGCGTGGCGAGCTCAACCGTCACTCTCGCCCGCGGCCCGCAAGGGCTCGCGGACATCTGGGCGCGCGAGCTGCCGCAGAAGGACAACCTCTGCGGCTGCTTCTGGGGCGCCGTCGTGCTCGCGGCCGGCGGCATCGACGGGCTCGATCAGGATGCCGTCGCCCTCGCGGCGGGAACGACGTTGCCGGACGGCGATCCCGCCGAGTTCGTCCCGGAGGGAGAGACGCCGCGACGCGACTACCGCGTGCAGCTGCCGCCGGCGAAGGACGCCCGAGCTAGCGGTACTGCCGCATCCGCGTTGGCGGGAGCGATCGAACGTCTCGCCGGCGGCACGTTGAGCGCCCTGCCTGTTGCCGGCGTCTGGAGCGCGTCGTCCGTCGAAGGGCTCGTTGAGATCGTCGCCGAGGCGGCACCCGAGGCGGCGCTCCTCGCGAACCTCCGCACGGGCCTGCTCTGGGGGTCGCGTCCCGACCCTCGCCTCCTCCTTTCGCACGTCGCAGGGGAGGACGTCGAGGCGCCGCCCGCGGAGTGGGACACCGGCCACTTCCTCAACCTGGCCGGGATGCTCCGCGGCCCCGCTCGCGCGCTCCTCCTCGTCCGCGACAGCTACCCGCGACTCGGCTGGCGGGGCTACCACTTCCAGCCGGCCGAGGCGCTGGCTCGGGCTCTCGAGCGCGGCGACGGGCGGGAGGGGGGCGTGCTCTGCATCGCGGGGCCGGCGAGCGCCCGCGCGCTCGGCCGCGAGCTCGCCGCCGCCGGGTACGAGCTGCGCCACTGGGACAACGGAACGCCGCCCCGCGGCGGGTAGCGGGGCTGGGCGGCGTCCGACTCGCGCGGCGCCTCGCTACCGCGAGCGCGTAGCCGATCGTCCCGTAGGCGAGCGTAGCGAGGGCGATCGCGACCGAGAGGCGGAAGCGGGCGAGAAGCCGCAGGCCGGCGAGCGCCTCGAGGTCCATCGGGTACGCGGAGCGCGAACGGCCGCGACCAGAGCAAGGGCGGACAACCCTCGCTTCAATCGTCGATCGCGATGTGCCCCGGCTCCGAGGCGACGCGGTCGAGCCACGCGCGCACCGCCTGGAATGCGGAGAGGTCGAAGCCTCCCTCGTGCGCGACGTGGGTGTACGCGTAGAGCGCGATGTCGCAGAGCGTGAGCGCGTCCGAGACGAAGTACGCTCGACCGTCGAGGTGGCGCTCCATGGCCGCGAGCGCTCGGTAGCCCGCTTCCCGCCGCTCCTCGATCCGGTCGGCGAACGCTTGCGGACGCCCGGAGTAGGAGACCCAGAAGCGGACGACGGCGAGCGCGGGCTCGTGGTCGTACTGCTCGAAGAACATCCACTGCAAGACCTGGGCGCGCTCGTAGGCGTCGTCCGGGAGAAACCGCGTTCCTTCACCGAAGTACCAGAGAATCGCACCTGATTCTGCGAGTGGGCGGCCGTCGTCGAGGACGAGCGTGGGCACGCGAAGCGCCGGATTGACTCCGCCGAGCAGCGTGGGCCGGTCCGAGCGGTCGACGACGTCGACCCACCTTCGCTCGTAGGGGACGGCGAGGTGCGCGAGAAGGAGGCGAACCTTGTAGCAGTTGCCCGAGACGGGGCTGTCGTAAAGGAGCATCGGCTCACGCTAGCGTGCGGGCGGTGGGCCGCCCCCGTGCCATCGCCGAGAAGCCGGAGGGCCTGCGCTACCGGCCGGACTTCGTGAGCGAAGACGAGGAGCGCTCACTCCTCGGCTTCCTCGCCGCCCTCGAGTTCCGCGAGGTCGTCATGCGCGGCCAAGTCGCTCGGCGCACCGTCCGCCACTTCGGGTGGGACTACGGGTACGAGTCGTGGGCGCTCGTGCCCGCGGAGCCGCTCCCGGACGCCCTGCGCTGGCTTCGCGACCGGAGCGCGGAGCTCGCCGAGATCGAGCCGCACGCGCTCTCGCAGACCCTTGTCTCGCGCTACCCGCCCGGCGCGGGCATCGGCTGGCACCGGGATGCGCCGATGTTCGGAGGCACGATCGTCGGCGTCTCACTCGGCACGCCGGCCCGGATGCGCTTCCAGCGCACGGTGCAGGGGACGCGGCGGACCTGGGAGCTCCCGCTCGAGCCGCGCTCGGCGTACGTCCTTGCGGGCGCCGCACGTTCGGCCTGGCAGCACTCGATTCCGGCGGGCGGCGAGCTTCGCCACTCGATCACCTTCCGTACCGTGCGAAACCCGCAGCGTTGGAGCGGGTAACGCTCGACCTCGTCGAGGAGAGCGTCGAGCTCTGCGGACGCACGCTCGCGCTCCTGCGCCCGCGCGACGCGGAGTCTCTCCTCGACGAGAAGGCCTTCGAGCAGGAGGAGTTCTTGCCCTACTGGGCCGAGCTCTGGCCGAGCGGCCTCGCCCTCGCTCGCTCCCTCTGCGGCCGCGACCTCAGCTCGAAGCGCGTGCTCGAGCTCGGGTGCGGTCTCGGCCTTCCGAGCCTCGCGGCGGCGCTTCGAGGCGCCGACGTGCTCGCAACTGACTGGTCACCGGACGCGGTCGCCCTTCTGCGCCGGAACGCGGCGCGGGCCGGCGGCCGCGTGGCGTGCCGCGCCGTCACGTGGTCCGCGGCCGAGGAACTCGTGCGCGCGGGCCCCTGGGACCTCGTCCTGGCCTCGGACGTCCTCTACGAGCGGCGGAACGTGCCGGCGCTCCTCGCGCTCCTGCCCCGCCTTCTCTCCGACGGGGAAGCGCTCGTGGCCGAGCCGGGCCGCCCGCCGGCCCGCGCCTTCCTCGACGCGGCACGTGAGCGCTGGTACGTCCGGACGGTCGTGCTGCAGCGCTCCCCGCGGGTCGAGCTGCACGCGCTGCGGCCGCGCACGCGAAGCGCCGCAGCTTCCGGTGGCAACCGCCATGCGGGGACGCGAGACTGAAGCGGTGCACGCCGTCGTGCCCCTCACGGACGAGCCGCGCTTTCTGCGCTACCCCTTCCGGCTCACGCTCGACGTCCCCTTGACGCGCGCCGTCGCGGACGTGCGCGAGTCGCTTGCGCGCACGCCCGACCGCTTCGACGGCCCGATCGCGTTCTGCCACGGCGTCACGCCGGACGGCGCGGTGCTGCGGCGTGCCGGCCGCTACGCCGAGGCCATGGTGGTCTTCCAGGAGCCGTCCCTTGCCCGCCGGCTCGGCTTCGCCCTCGGCGTCCAGCTCTTCCTGGAGCGCGCCGACGGCGCCTTCCTCTTCCAGCTGCGGGGACCGTCGATCGGAAGGGACCCGCTCCTCTGGACCGCGTCCGCGTCCGGAGGGCTGGCTCCGCGCGAAGAACCACGCGCCGCGGTGCTCGCCGACGCGGCAGAGGAGATCGGCCTCGCGCCCGAAGACCTCCCCGGTTTCCGCGCGCTCGCCGTGTGCGTGAACGACGACTCGGGCTCGGCGCTCGTCGTCTACCACGCATGCCTGCGCCCGGGAGCGGAGCCGCTTCCCGACCCCCGCAAGGTCGCCGAGCTGCGCTGGGCCGGCGCGCCGGACGAGATCGGCGCCCAGGTGGCGGGCGATGCGATCGCGTCCTGGGACGCGGTCGAGGCCCTCCGACTCGCCGGGAGAGCAGGCGCCTAGCCGGAGCGCAACCGGAAGGGGGATGGTCGGCGCCGGTTCCGCGGCCGATCCGGAGGAGGGAGTCGACGCCGCATGCCCCGAGAGAAGACCGCCGCGAACGAGACCGAGCAGGGCTTCGGCACGGGCCTGCGCGCGCAGCTCGAGCGACGTCGTGACGACCTCGCCACGGCGAGCGCCGGCGCCGAGACGGCGGCTGCAGCCGCCGCGGAGGTCGGCACGGAGGCGGACGGGCAGGCCGGCGACCTCGACGCGGTGCGCGGCGAGCTCGCGGCATCGCTCGCGCGCGAGGAGGATCTGCGCGCGGCGCTCCGCGACGAGCTCGAGACGTTCCAGCGTGGCCTCGACATCGACCGTGAGCTGGGCGCCCGCGCCTCCGAGCTGGACGGTCGCGAAGCCCGGCTCGGGCTCGCGGAAGGCGACCTGGAGAAGCGGCGGAAGCAGCTTGACGACGAGCTGAAGACGCTCCGCTCGGAGCAGAAAGCGCTGCACGCCGAGCAGAGCTCGCTCGCCGCGCGCGAGAGTGCTCTGGGGGAGCGCGAGGCGGAGATCGCGGCCAGGCTCGGCGAGCTACAGACGACTGACCGGGAGCGCACGCAGACGGCCGGCCAGCTCGAGAGACGGGCGGGCGCCCTCGCAGCTGCCGAGGCTCGCGTGCGCGAGCGAGAGGCCGCGCTTCGCAAGCGCGAAGCGGAGGCCGCGGAGAGCGCCGAGCGCGAGCGGCGAGCGCTCGCCGAGCGAGATGCGAGCCTGCGGGAGGCCCGAGAGCGCTTGCGAAGGGACGCCGAACGCGAGGAGGCCGAGCTTGCACAGCGCCGGGAGGCAGCGCGCGAGGGACTGGAACGCCTGCGACACCTCGACGAGCGCGAGCGTGCCCTCGCCGCTCGCGAGGCGGCCGTCGGGGAGCGGGAGTCGGCCTTCGTCGCCGCCGAGTCCGCGCTGCGCGTGCGCGAGGAGCGGCTTCGTGCGGAGACGGCCCGCGCCGAGCGCGAGCTCGCCGCGCGCGCGCAGGCCGCGGCCGAGGCGCTCGAGCGTGGCGAGGAGCTCGGCCGGCGGGAGCGCGAGCTCGAAGCCCGCGAGGCGGCGGTAACCGATCGTGAGGCAATCGCGGATGCGAGCGAGGCGAGCGTCGCCCGCCGCCGCGAGCTGGACGAGCTCGAGCGACGGGTGCGCGAGCGAGACTCGGAGCTCTCGGAGCGGGAGGCGGCGCTCGCGAGCGCAGAGACGCTGGCCCGGTCGGAGCGCGGGCGCCTCGAGCGCCGCGAGGCCCGCGTCGTCCAGCTGGAGGCGACGCTGCAGACCCGCGTGCGAGAGCTCGACGGGCGCGAGGCGGAGTTCGACGCGCGAGAGGCGCGCCTCGACACGGACCTCGAGCTTCGGGAGGACCGTCTGGCGCGCCGCGAGGAGGAGCTCGCGGAGCTCGAGCGGCGTCTGGGCCAGAAGGAGGCGCAGCTCGCGACCTACGTTGCGCAGGTGCAAGGGGCCCTGGGAAACCGCGAGACGATCCCCGGGGCGTGACGCTCCCCGTCTACCGCGGCCCGTTCGGACGCGTCCAGGCCGAACGTCTCCTCTGGCGCGCCGGGTTCGGCCCGCGCCCCGGGGAGGCGGAGGCGCTGAAGCGAAGGGCCTGCACGGCGCGATCCGCTCGCTGACGACGCCGCCCCTCTCGCTTCCGCCCGACATCCGACTAACGCCGCGCTCCTCGAGCAGTGGCTGGGAACGCACGCCGCCGCGGTGATCCCGGGCGCCGCCCGCTTCCCGCGGCCCTCGCTCATCGCCTCGCGCCGCCGCGAAGGTCGCCCCCCGCAGCCGCGCCTGGCTAGAAGAGCTTCGAGAGGTTGAGGAAGGCCGGCCCGAGGATGACGATGAACATCGCCGGGAAGATGAAGAGCACCGTCGGGAAGAGCATCTTGATCGGCGCCTTCATGGCGCGCTCCTCGGCGGCGGCCTGACGGCGGTTTCGCGCTTCCGCGGCCTGCAGGCGGAGGATTCGACCCAGCGAGATCCCGAGCTGGTCGGCCTGGAT
>JACVSB010000171.1 GCA_014534155.1 Thermoleophilia bacterium | reverse complement strand
GAGCCTCCACAGGGAAGTAGCGGTTGTGCCGCTCGATCAGGTCGTTCACGGCGGTGAAGTTCCATCCTTCCGCGATCTCCCGCCAGCTCCGCTCGAAGAGAACGGCGTCGTCCGCCGCCTCCTCTCCGAGCCGCCACCACCGCTCGGCGAGGTCCCGTTCGTGCGCGGCGGTCTCTTCCGCGATCTCGCGAAGGCGCACCATGTACGGGAGGGGCCCGCCGAGGGAGGCGACGTAGCTCTCGGGCGAGGGGCCGAACGGATGCGGGCGGGGTCGGACGCGCTCTCCGCGCAGCGGCGCGCCCGCAAGCGCTCGCTCGAGGACCTTGCGCTCGCGCCGCTCCCGCGCGTTCTCGCCGCGGACACCCCATTGTCCCAGGACCTGCCTGCGCTCCCACTCCTGCACACGCCCATTGTGCCGTGGTGGAAGATGGGGCCCGTGCGGGTCGCGGTCGTCGGCGGAGGAGCGGTGGGGCTTGCGTGCGCGCACGCGCTCGCGCGCGCGGGCGCCGAGGTCGTCCTGCTCGAGCGGGGGCGCTGCGGAGAAGGCTGCTCGTACGGCAACACGGGCTGGATCTGCCCGGCGCTCTCGGCGCCGCTTCCGGCGCCGAAGGTGATGGCACGCGCGCTCCTCGGGATGTGGCGCCGCGACAGCCCGCTCCTCGTCCAGCCCCGGCTCGACGCCTCGTTCGTCCGCTGGTCGTGGGAGTTCTGGCGCGCCTGCTCGCCCGAACGCTACCGGGCCGGGCTGCACGCGACTGTCGCGTTCGCCCGCCCCACGTTCGCGCTCTTCGAGGAGCTGCGAGCGCAGGGCGTCGCGGTGGAGATCCACACGACGGGGATGGTCGTCGCGGCGCGCACCGAGGCGGGGCTGAACGAGTACGTGGAGATGGTCGAGGGCGCACGGGAAGCCGGGTACGAGGGGCCCGTCGAGCTCGTGGACGGAGACGAGCTCCGCCGGCGGGAGCCGTCCCTCGACGACACCGTGCTCGGCGGCCTCGTCGTCGGCGCCGAGCGCTACGTCCGCCCGGAAGCCTTCACCGCGGCGCTCGCCGACGCGCTGGGGCGCCGGGGCGCGGAGGTACGGGAAGGGGCTGACGTGCGCGGGCTCGAGCGGCGCGCCGGATCCTGGCACGTCCTCGCAGGCGACGACTCCACCGAGGCCGAGGCCGTCGTCGTGGCCGCGGGCGCGTGGTCCGGCCGACTCCTGGAGCCGCTCGGGATCCGGCTTCCGCTCGAGGCGGCGAAGGGCTACAGCGTGACGGCGAGCGGCGAGGGGACGACGCCCCGGCACGCGCTCTACCTCGCGGAGGCGAAGGTGGGTGCGAGCCCGTACGACGGCCTCGTCCGCCTGGCGGGGATCTTCGACCTGACGGGGATCGACTCGCGGCTTCGCCGGCGGCGGATCGGCGCGATCGTGCGCGCATCGCTCCCCTACTTCCACGACTGGCGCCCACAGCAGATCGAGCTCGAGTGGGCAGGACTTCGGCCCTACCCGGCGGACGGCCTCCCGATCGTGGGGCCTGTTCCCGGGCACCAAGGTCTCTTCGCGGCGACGGGCCACGGTCGCCTGGGAATCACGCTGGCGCCGGCGACCGGGGAGGCGGTCCGCCACCTCGTCCTCGAAGGAGAGACCCCCGCCGAGGTCCGTCCCTTCACGGTCGAGCGGCTCCTGCGTTAGCCGCCGTCCGGCGGGAGCCTACGCGCTCGAGCCGGCCCGCCGAGACCCCGCCGGAGACCGTGGAGCCGCCCTCGACACGGCGCGGCCGACGAGGAGCGAGGCGAGCTTGCGAACCGCGGTCCGGTTCGCCACGATGCAGCACCGTCCAGTCGAGACAAGGAGGTCTCCCTCGTGACCGAGCGCGCCACACCACCGCCGTCCGGGCTCCTCGAGCGACTCGCGAAGGGGCCGGTCATCTGCGCAGAGGGGTACCTGTTCGAGTTCGAGAGGCGCGGCTACCTGCAGGCGGGCGCGTTCGTGCCCGAGGTCGTCCTCGAGCACCCCGAGCTCGTCGCGCAACTCCACCGCGAGTTCGTGCACGCGGGCTCGGACGTCGTCGAGGCGTTCACGTACTACGCCCACAGGGAGAAGCTCCGGATCATCGGGCGAGAAGGCGACCTGGAAGCGATCAACCGCCAGGCTCTTGCCCTCGCCGGCGAGGTCGCGCGCGAGAGCGGCGCGCTCTTCGCCGGCGACGTCTGCAACACGAACGTGTTCGAGCCCGACGACCGGGCCAGCCGGGACGAAGTCCGCGCCATGTTTGAGGAGCAGGTCGGCTGGGCGGCCGAAGCCGGCGTCGACTTCGTCATCGCCGAGACCTTCTCCTGGATGGAAGAGGCGGCGATCGCGCTCGAGACGATCAAGGCAGCGGGGCTTCCCGCCGTCGTCACGCTCGCCGTTCACCGCGAGCCGGTGACGCGCGAGGGCCTCGAGCCGGACGACGCCTGCAGGCGGCTCGAGGAGCGCGGAGCGGACGTGGTCGGGCTGAACTGCATCCGCGGCCCGCGGACGATGCTTCCCCTCCTCGAGCGGATCCGGGAGAAGGTCTCTGGACACGTGGCGGCCCTCCCGGTTCCGTACCGCACCACCGAGGCGGAGCCGACCTTCCAGGCCCTCACGGACCGGGAGTACGAGCACGAGCGGCTTCCAGGAGGACGGCCGTTCCCGACCGCCCTCGACCCCTTCACCTGTACTCGGTTCGAGCTCGGCGACTTCGCACGGGCGGCCCACGAGCTCGGCGTCGACTATCTCGGCGTGTGCTGCGGCGCCGCTCCACACCACATCCGAAGCGTTGCGGAAGCGCTCGGGCGGACGCCTCCCGCGAGCCGCTACAGCGTCGACATGTCCAAGCACGCCTACTACGGGAGCGACCCGAGCCTCAAGGCCGGAAACCGGGAGTTCGCAGAGAGTCTCTGACGACGCCGAAGACACGCACGCCGCTCGGCGCGGCGTTGCCCCGACGCGCAACATCGGAGGCCGGGCGCGCGCACCCGCTGCGGCGACAGGCGGCGCTACCCGGCCTCTCGAGCGACTGTACCTGGAACGGCGCGTTGCGCAAATCGCAACCCCACGCCGGGATCAGCGCAGCGCGGTCGAAAGGTTCGTCGGCAGAGCGGTCCCCTGGGCGGCCCGCGGGTGCCATCCGGCAAGCGACGCGGAGGCGTGCGGACGGTGAACGAGATCGTCCAGCGCGATCGGCCGGAGCGCGCGTCTTCGGAGACCGTGGACGACGAGCCGCAGCGCGGCCGCTGTCTGCGGCTTCACATGGAGGAGAATCACCGAGCCGGGCCGCGCCGACCCCACGGCGCGCGCGACGATCGCGCCCACGCCAGGGTCGGTCCAGTCCCGGGGATCCACGTCCCACAGGACGGTGTAGCGGTACCCTGCCGCCCCTGCCGCAGCGAGCACGGTCGGGTTGTACGCGCCGCCCACGGGACGGAAGTACGGCGTCGCCGCCGCTCGCCACCGCCACCAGATGTCGCGGTCCCGGAGGAGGCGCCAGAGGACGGCGCCGTAGCCGAGCGCGTGCAGCGGCCCGTGGTCCCATCCGTGCGAGCCGAGCGTGTGACCGGCGCTCACGGTTCGGGCAGCGAGCGAAGGATGGGCGCGAACCTGCGCCCCGGGACAGAAGAACGCGGCCTTCACGTGCGCGCGCTCGAGCGTCTCGAGGATCGACTGCCAGCTCGATTCGAAGACGCAGTCGTCGAACGTGAGCGCGACGTAACGTCCTGCGTTCTCGACCCGCGCGAGGATCCGCGTTTCCGCGCCGTGGTCGAGCCGGTAGGGCGGCGACGCGTGGAGCCTCGAGCGGTTCCCGGCCACATCCTCGATCGCGCCTGTCAGCCGGTAGACGCCGGGCGTCGTCCGCAGGACCGCGGGCCGGCCGAGCCGGACAGCACCGCTTCCCGGCGACAGTCGCCTCTTCCACCTGCGCTTCACGTGCCCGTACTCGCCGACGACGCGGAAGGACGCGGCGAGCCGGTGCGAGCGGTCGCGCGCCTCGAAGGGGACGCGGAGTGCGCGAGCGCGGACGATCCCCGCGCCCCCGCGCCAGGCGAGGCGCGGCGCGACGGTGTCCACGCGGACGGCGCCGCTGGCCGAACTGGACACGTCAGCATCGTCCGTCGCCGTGACCACCAGGCGGTAGCGACCGTCTGGCACTCGGGCCCCGCCCGCGTCGCGGCCGTTCCAGACGACCGCCGCGCTGCTCGTGACGGAGGCGTGCCCCAGGAGCACACGAAGCGTGCGACCGCGGCCGTCGAGAACCGCGACGTCGAGCGAAACGGGCTCCGCGACCGCGACCTTCACGGTCGTCCTCTCCTTGCGGCCGTCGCCGTTCGGGCTGATGACGGTCGGCGCGGCGCGCACGGTCAGGACGGGGTCCGCCGTCGCCGGTG
>JACVSB010000333.1 GCA_014534155.1 Thermoleophilia bacterium | reverse complement strand
GAGGATCGACTCGTACTGCTCCTCGCGCAGGTTCGGAAAGCGCTTGAAGCGAGGATCGAGGTGGGCCGCGCGCGGGATCATGACCGGCGCGCGCTGGGCGGCGGCCGTGCCCGTGATTCCCTCGCCGGGGCGCATCTTGGGCGCTCGGGTCAGCTCCTCGACCCGCGTGCCGTACGAGGCGCGCAGGACGAGCTCTCCCGCGCTCTCGTCGTAGAGGTAGACGAAGCAGGCGTCGGCGGCGAGGGCATCCGCCACCTTGGCCGCCACGAGCTCGAAGAGCTCGTGCAGGTCGAGCGTCGAGTTGACTGCCGCGATCGTCTCGGTCAGGAGACGCAGGTGACGCGCGGGCGCGTCCACGAGGCGATTGTAGGAACGGGCGAGCCACCCGTATCCTGCCGCCGTGCCGCTCTACGACTGGCTCCTCTTCCTGCACGTCCTCGCCGGGGCGGCGATCGTGGCGGCGCTCGTCCTCTTCGGGGCAGCCGTGCTCGGCGCGCGCAAGAGCGAGCGCCCGAGCGCAGTCGCCTCGTCGCTCGATCTCGCGCGGCTCGGCGGCGTCCTCTTCGACGTCGGCGGTACGGCCATCCTCGTCCTCGGGATCTGGCTCGCCTTCGAGGCCGACTACGGCCTCGGCGAGCCGTGGATCGTCGCCGCGATCGTCCTCTGGGTCGTCGCGGCCGGAGCCGGCGCGAGAGCGCGGAGGCGCTACCTGGCCACGCGCTCGCGCGCGGGCGAGCTCGAGCGCGGCGGCGACCACCCCGACGGCGAGCTCGCGGCCTCCGTGCGGGATCGCACCGCGTTTGCCCTCTACGTGGCGGCGGCCGCAGCCGTCTTCCTCATGCTCCTGCTCATGGTCTTCAAGCCCGGGACGGGCTCGTGACGCTCGCGCTCCTTCGCTCGCCGGGCTGGGAGTGGGCGCTTCTCTTCCACGTCGTCGGCGCGCTCCTCCTTATCGGAGGGATGACGCTCGTCACGGTCGTCGCGGTCCGCGGAACCCTCGCCGCCGGGTCAGAGCGCGCGATCGCGCTCCGCCGGCTCGGCCTGCGGGCGATGCTCTTCCTCGTCATTCCGTCGTTCCTCCTCACCCGCATCTCGGGCGAGTGGGTGCGCTCGCAGGACGCCTTCCCCGACGACCAGGCGTGGATCGACATCGGCTACGCCGTGACCGAGCCCGGCGCCATCATCATCGCCGCGGCCACGCTGCTCGCCTGGCGAGCCACCCGGACGGCCGACCGGACCGGGACCACGACGTCGCTCTCGGGGCGTCTCTTCGCCGTTCTGCCGGCGCTCTACCTCGTCGCGCTCCTCGTCGCCGTCTGGGCGATGACGACGAAGCCGGCCTAGCCGCAAGCGGCGCGAGCCGCCCGGGAGCGGCTCGCGCGTCGCTCGAGGATCCCCTTCTAGAGAACCGAGAGGTACTTCTCCTTCTCCCAGGGTGTGAGCTGGACGCGGTACTCGTCCCACTCTCCGCGCTTGATGTCGACGTAGGCGTCGAAAATATGCTGTCCGAGCGCCCGGCGCGCGAGCTCCGAGGTCGCGAGCTCGTCGATCGCCTCGCCGAGAGTCTCGGGGAGG
>JACVSB010000290.1 GCA_014534155.1 Thermoleophilia bacterium | reverse complement strand
GGAAGGCGACGACGATCCCCGGAAGGGAGGCGTGCGAGACGGCGTCGCCCAGAAGGCTCTGACCTCGCAGGACGGCGAAGGCCCCCAGCGCGCCGGCCACGATTCCGAGCGTCGCCGCGCCGAGGGCGACGACGCGGATCGTGTAGTCGTCGAGGAACTCGACGCCTATCACGCCGTCTCCCCGTCGGCCGCGCGTCGCCCGTTCGGCGCGAGGAAGGCAAGGGGAGCTCCGTACGTGTCCCGGAGGTTCTCCTCGGTGAAGACGTCGGCCACCCGCCCGGTCGCGACCCGGCGAACGTTCAGAAGGGTGACCCAGTCGAAGTACTCCGGCACGGTTTGGAGATCGTGGTGGACGGCGACGACGGTCTTGCGCCGGTCCCGCAGCGAGTGCAGGAGCTGGACGACCGCGCGCTCCGTCGTCGCGTCCACGCCCTGGAACGGTTCGTCCATGAGGTAGACGGCGGCGTCCTGGACGAGCGCGCGCGCAAGGAAGACCCGCTGTTGCTGTCCGCCCGAGAGCTGGCTGATCTGGCGGTCGGCGAGGCGGTCCATCCCCACCTGGCGGAGCGCCTCGAGCGCGCGCGCCCGCTCGCCGCGCCCCGGTCGGCGGATCCACCCGAGGGCGCCGTACGTGCCCATGAGGACGACGTCGAGGACGTTCGTGGGAAAGTCCCAGTCGACGCTTCCGCGCTGGGGCACGTAGGCGACGGCGTGGCGCTCCTCGCCGTAGGGACGGCCGTGGACACGGACCAGCCCGGCCGCGGGGCGGACGAGCCCGAGGATCGCCTTGATCAACGTCGTCTTCCCCGCGCCGTTCGGCCCCACGATCGCCATGAGGACGCCGGAGGGGACGACGAGGTCGACGTCCCAGAGCACGGGTTGCTCGCGGTAGGCGACGGTGAGGTCGGTGACCTCGATCGCCGGCGCGTCGCTCACCGGGTGAGACCTTCGACGATCGTGCGAACGTTGCTCAGGACCATCCCGATGTACGTCCCCTCGGGCGTCCCGGCGTCCCCCATGGCGTCGGAGAAGAGCTGGCCTCCGATCTCCACGTCGAACCCGCGGCTTCGCACCGCCTCCTGCACCGCCTTGATCGTCTGCTGCGGCACGGACGACTCGACGAAGATCGCGGGGATCTCCCGCTGGGCGATCAGGTCGGCGAGTCGCTGGACGTCCGCGGTACCGGCCTCGGCGGCGGTCGAGATCCCCTGCAAGCCGAGGACCTGGAAGCCGTACGCCCGGCCGAAGTAGCCGAAGGCGTCGTGCGCGGTCACGAGGACCCGCCGGTCGGGGGGGATCCGCGCGACGAGCCGGCGGATCTCGGCGTCGAGCGCGCGCAGCCTGCGCAGGTAGCGCGCCGCGTTGCGCCGGTACGTCTCGGCGTGCGTCGGGTCGAGGCGGACGAGCGTGTCGCGCACGGTCTCCGCCGCGCGCATCCAGAACGTGACGTCGAACCAGACGTGGGGGTCGTACTGGCCGGCGAACTGCGGCGGCGCCAGCAGGCCCGCCCGCGGGATTCCGTCCGTGACGGCGCTCGTGGAGATGCGGCCCTGGATGCGCTCGAGGACGTCCGCCATCTTCGCTTCCAGGTGGAGCCCGTTGTAGAAGACGACGTCCGCGCTCGCGAGCGTGGTCACGTCGCCCTCGCTCGCCTTGTAGAGGTGCGGGTCGACGCCGGGGCCCATGAGACCGGTGACGCTGACGCGCGTGCCGCCCACCTCGCGAACGAGGTCAGCGATCATGCTCGTCGTCGCGACCGCCTTCACGGTCCTCCCGGAGAGGTCCGGCGGACCGCCGGAGGCGATCGGCTCGCCGCATCCGGCGGCGAGGATCGCGAGAACGCCGAGGGCGACCGAGGCGACGACGGCGAGGAACTTAGACACGTCTAAATCTTACGCGCGCCGCCGGCTCGCGCCACCCGCGTGCTCGTCCCCGGCGCGCGGACGCGCCTTCCGGGATAGAGTCCTCGCCATGGGACGCGGCTCGCGGGCGATCCGGCGCTGGCGGAACGACCGGCAGCGAAAGAAGAAGGCCCGTGAGAAGCGCCGCACCGCTCCTCCT
>JACVSB010000357.1 GCA_014534155.1 Thermoleophilia bacterium | reverse complement strand
TGGCCCCGGGAGGAGTCGAACCTCCGCACGCGGATTCGAAGTCCGCCGCTCTATCCGCTGAGCTACGGGGCCCCGTCTGAGTATGCCCCACGCCGGCGGCGGGCCGGAACGCGGGCGAGACCGGAGAGCTGCGGGCGAAGCGCCCGGAAGACCGCGAGCCAGCCGAGCGCCCACGCCGTCCCAAGGGCCGCTCCGGCGATCACGTCGGCGGGGTAGTGCACGCCGACGTAGACGCGCGAGTAGGCGACGGCGACGGCGAGCACGAGGAGCCACGGGAGCGCACGGCGGAAGAAGACGGCGAGCATCACTGCGCCGGCGAAGCTCGTCGCGGCGTGGCCCGACGGGAGCGAGTAGCTGATGGAGAAGGTCGTGAGCGGGTCGGCGCCGGGAATCGCCCGGAAGGGACGCGGGCGCTCGATCACCTCCTTGAGGATCTGAACCAGGAGGTCCACGCTCCACACGGCTCCTCCCACCGCGAGCACCACCGGAAGCAACGGGCGCCGGTGCAGCAGCGCGAGCGCCACGGCGAGCCCGACCCACAGGAGCCCCGCGTACCCGATCGCCGTCACGACGAGGAAAAGCGGATCGAGCCAGCCGACACGGTGGTCGGTGATCCAGGTGTACGCGTCGCGGTCGAGCTCGCCCAACTAGTGCCCTGCGCTAGACGCGACGGTAGCGCGCCTGCACGAAGCAGAAGAGGCCATAGCAGAGCAGGCCGGCCGCGGTCAGACCAAGCAGGTACGGCCCTGCCGTCTGGGCCGCCAGCTTCGCGAGCGCCTCGTCGAGGCCGATCGCCTCCTTCGGGTCGTACTCGAGCGCCGCCTTGATCAGGAACGACCCGACGAGGCCGAAGACGACCGCGCGAGCTGCGTGGCCGAGCGTGCCAACGCGGCCGTACCAGCGCTCCTCGGCCTCGCTCATGTCGTGCGTGTCGAGGTCGTCCTCGAAGCTCTGCGAGGCGGCCCGGTACGCGTTGAAGATGCCCGCGCCGACGATCGCGACGCCGGCAAGGCCGACGATCCACGTCCCGCCCGGCCAGTCGAGTACCCTCGCCGTCGCCTGCTTCTCCTCGCCGGAGGATCCGGACGAGCCCGCGTCCGCGAGAATCTTGACCGTCGCGAAGAGGAGACCGGCGTAGATCGCGGCCTTCCCGAGGGACGCCGCTCGCTTCGCGAGGCCCTTGGCGCCGCTGCCCTCGTTCTCTCGATCGAAGAACGCCTGCGCGAGGCGCCACAGCACGTAGGCCGCGAAGCCGACGGCGAGGACGATCAGGAGCGGCTTGCCCCACGTCTCGCCCGCGATCCGCTGGAGGGCGCCCTGGCGATCCTCGGGCTTTCGCGTCTCCCCAAGCGCGACCGCGAGCGCCAGCACCGCGACGATCACGTACGAGATGCCCTTCGCGACGAGACCCAACCGGCC
>JACVSB010000105.1 GCA_014534155.1 Thermoleophilia bacterium | reverse complement strand
GCTCCCCGCGCTCGAGGCGCTGCGCGCGGCGTACCCGAGCGCGGAGATCGTCCTCCTCGGCGCTCCTCTGCACGCGGAGCTCCTCGCCGGAAGGGAAGGGCCGGTCGACCGCGTCGTCGTCGTGCCCCCGGGTCGAGGCGTCCGCGCGGGGGAGGCGTCTCCGGTGGAGCTCGGGCGCTTCTTTCGGGCCATGCGACGGGAGCGCTTCGACCTGGCGGTCCAGCTCCACGGCGGAGGGCGGCACTCGAACGCGTTCGTGAGCGACCTCGGAGCGCGGACGACCGTCGGCCTTCGCGACGCGGACGCGCCCCCGCTCGACCGCATGGTGCCCTACGTGTACTGGCAGCACGAGACGCTCCGCTTCCTCGAGGTGGTCGGGCTCGCCGGCGCGCGCCCGGTGACCGTCGAGCCCCGGCTGCAGGTGAAGCCCACCGACCTCGTCGCCGCCGATGCCGCCCTCGAGGGCGCGTCCGGCCCCTTCGTCGTCCTCCACCCCGGCGCCGCCGACGCGCGCCGCCGGTGGCCCGTATCCAGCTTCGCGCGGGTCGGGGACGAGCTTGCCGCGGCCGGGTACGACATCGTGGCGACCGGGAGCGGCGACGACCGCCGCCTCGTCGCGGAGCTCGCTGCGGCGATGCATGCCCCCGTCCGCGACGTCGCGGGGGAGCTCACGCTCGCTGGGCTGCTCGGCCTGCTCGCCCGGAGCGCGCTCCTCGTCGGAAACGACAGCGGCCCGCGCCACCTGGCCGAGGCCGTCGGGACGCCGACCGTGGGCGTCTACTGGTGCGGCAACCTCCTGAACGCGGGGCCGCTGACGAGGGCGCGCCATCGCCCGCTGCCCGCGTGGACGGTCGCGTGCCCGGTCTGCGGCATCTCGGCGGTCGGCAACCGGCCGCGCTGCGAGCACGACGTCTCCTTCGTGGCCGGAGTCACGGTCGAGGCCGTTCTCGCCGCGGCGCAGGAGCTCCTCGCCGCCGCCCAGGAACGAGCGTCACCCTCGGTTGCGGCTGCCGGGTAGCCCCATGACGCCTGCCGTCTCGGTCGTCATGCCGCTCTTCGAGCAGGAGGCGTTCGTGCGCCGTGCCGTGGAGTCGCTCCTCGCCCAGACGCTCTCGGAGTGGGAGCTCGTGGTCGTGGACGACGGATCGCGGGACGGGAGCGCCGCCGCCGTCGACGCGCACGCGGGCGACGAACGCATCGCGCTCGTCTGCCTGGAGGAGAACCACGGCCTCGGCGCGGCGCTGAACGTCGGGCTCGAGCGCGCCGCTGCGCCGCTCGTCGCCTACCTCCCCGCGGACGACGTCTTCTACCGGGAGCACCTGCGCTCGCTCGTCGAGCGTCTGGAGGACGAGCGCGCCGTGCTTGCCTACTCGGGCGTTCGTCACCACTACAACCGGCATGCCGAGGGAGCGATCGAGGGGTCGTGGCTCCAGCTCGTCCAGGTCGCGCACCGCCTCACGGACGACCGCTGGGTCGAGCGGGGAGAGCTCGTGACGGACGATCTCGAGCGGATGCTCTGGGGTGCCCTGCGCACGCGCGGCGCGTTCGTCGCCACCGGCCGCGTGACATCAGAGTGGGTCTCCCACCCGGGCCAGCGAAGCCGGCTGATCGCCGAGCCGCACAACGGCCTCAACACCTACCGCTCGCGCTACCGCGTCAGAGAGCCGCTCCGCTTCCACGCGAGCTTCGGAGCGCCGGTCGACGAGCGCGCTCACTACCGCCGCTTCCGGGAGCGGCCGGACACGCCGGCGAGCGCGGACGGCCTCAAGATCCTCCTCGTCGGGGAGCTCGCGTACAACCCCGAGCGCGTGCTCGCGCTGGAGGAGCGGGGGCACCGGCTCTACGGCCTCTGGATGCCGGACCCGATGTGGTTCAACGCCGTCGGGCCGCTGCCCTTCGGCCACGTCCGCGACCTCCCGACGGCCGGCTGGCAGGAAGCCGTGAAGAGGCTCCGTCCGGACATCATCTACGCGCTCCTCAACTGGCAGGCCGTCCCCTTCGCCCACCACGTCCTGTCCGAGAACCCCGGTGTCCCCTTCGTCTGGCACTTCAAGGAGGGTCCGTTCATCTCCATCGAGCGGGGGCACTGGGCGAAGCTGGCCGAGTTGTACACAAGGGCGGACGGCGCGGTCTACTCGTCGCCCGAGCTCCGGGACTGGTTTCGCACCGTCCTCCCCGAGTCCGAGCGAACCGAGCTCGTCCTCGACGGGGACCTTCCCAAACGTGAGTGGTTCGCGCCGGAGCGCTCGTCGCGCGAGTCGGATGCGACCGGCGAGCTGCACACCGTCGTCCCCGGCCGCCCGATCGGGCTCCACCCTGCCGACGTCGCCACGCTCGCCGGGCAGGCGGTCCATCTCCACTTCTACGGCGACTTCATGCACGGCCTCTGGCGCGAGTGGATCGAGAAGGTGGAGCGGCTGGCGCCGGGTTACCTGCACCTGCACGCGACCGTGAACCAGGATCGCTGGGTGAGCGAGCTCTCGCGCTACGACGCCGGCTGGTTGCACGTCTTCCAGAGCCGAAACGGCGGCGAGATCCGCGCCGCCGACTGGGACGACCTCAACTACCCGGCCCGGATCCCCACGCTCGTCGCCGCCGGCCTGCCGCTCCTGCAGCGCGACAACTCCGGCTCCGTCGTCGCTGCGGAGGCGCTCGCGCGCGGGCGAGACCTGGGGATCTTCTTCCGCTCGTTCGCGGAGGTTGGCGACCAACTTCGCGACGCCCCGCGGATGGCGCGCCTGCGCGAGAACGTGTGGAGGCAGCGCGAGGAGTTCACGTTCGACCACCACGCCGACCGCCTCGTCGCCTTCTTCCGCACCGTCTGCGAGCGAGCGGCCGCGGGGTAGCGAGGCGGTCGGCCGGCGGCTACGTCAGGACGAGCGGCGCGTCGACCGAGCGGTCGACGACGGTCGTCGGAAGCTCGAGGTGGTAGGCGGCCGAGGGAAAGAGGGCACAACCGCCGAAGCGCTCCATGACCCGAAGCTGCGCCAGGACGTCCTCGCCCGCGTGCTCACGAGGGAGCTTCGGCCAGAAGTCGAACCCCCCGGCCGCGCGGAGCTTCTCCACGTCGTAGAGCACGCAGCCGCCGATCCACCCGACCTTGTATCGGCGCTCGCCGGTGCCGCCCTCGCGCAGGCGCTCCTCGAGGTGGAGGAGGTTGGCGGCGTTGTGCAGCCGGTGCCGTAGCCAGGCCGGATCACCCGGCCGCACCCGCTCCGGGCGGACCGGCCCTTCCCAGAACTCGATCTCCTGCTCGTCGGGGCGCACGTCGTCCACGAACGAGGGGCCGACGAGGCCGAAGCCGACGAACCCGCAGCCCTCGTCCTCGATCGCGGCGAGGAGACGCTGCAGGCCGTCCGGAAGAAGGAGGACGTCGTCGTCGAGGAAGAGCGCGAAGGGCGCCTCAGCGCGGCCGAGGAGGAATTGGCGCTGCTCGGCCATCCCCAGGCGCGGGCGGTCTCGGTGGATCTCCACGGTGTGTCCGCGCGCCCGCAGCACGCGAGCCATCGCCTGAGCCTCGGCGCCGTCCGGCGAGCGGCCCGTCTCGCTCTGGTCGGCGACGACCACGCGCACCTCTCGCTCGCTCTGCCCCGCCAGCCCGGCCAGCGTGACGGCGAGTGCGCCGGGACGGCGGTACGTCGGTACGAGCACGTCGACGCGCCTCATGACGACGTCCTCCCGGCCGCCAGATCGCGGACACGGTCGATCACGCGTGTCGTCGACTGCTCCTCGACGTACGGGAGGATGCGAACCTCGCCGCCCAGCTTCTCGACGAGGTCGGCCTCGGGGAGCAAGCGGCGCTCGTGGTCTCCGCCCTTCACGTAGACGTGGGGCTGGATCGCCTCGACGAGGCGTCGCGCCGTGTCCTCGGCGAAGGGCACGACGAAGTCGACGGGCGAGAGCGCAGCGAGGAGCGTCGCGCGGTCCTCGAGTGGCGTGATCGGACGTCCGTCCCCCTTGAGCCGGGCCACGCTTTCGTCCGTGTTCAGGCCGACGACGAGGACGTCGCCGAGCGCCTTCGCCTCGCTCAGGAGCGAGACATGGCCACGGTGCAGGATGTCGAAGCACCCGTTGGTGAGGACGATGCGCGCGCCGCGTTCGCGGCGAAGCGTGAGCGCGGGGAGAAGGTGGCCGAGCGTCGTCACGCGGTCGCCCCGCGAGAGGAGCGCATCGCGGAGCTCCGGCCACGAGCACACGGCCGTCTCGTTCTTCTCGACGACGACGGCGGCCGCCGCAGATGCGAGCTCGGCAGCCGAGGCCGTGTCCGCGCGCGCCGCAAGCGCGAGCGCCAGGGCGACGGCGAACGTGTCGCCCGCGCCTGTCGCGCGGCCGTCCTCGCTCGGGCGGCCGTACGTCCTGTACGGCGGCTGCCCGCGCTCGAGGACGACGGCGCCGTAGCTGTCGAGCGTGACCGCCACGATCCGCGCGCCCGTCGCGGCGAAGATCCAGTCAGCGCTCTCCGCCACCCGCTCCGCTGCGTCCGCTCGCTCCGCGCTCGGCCCCGCCGGCCTCAGGAGGCCGAGCGCCTCTTCGCGGTTCGGCTTCACCGCGGTCGGCGCGGTCGAGCGGAATCGGGTCGGGTGACGCGAGTCGACGACGACGACTCGCGGCGAGGATCGCTGCAGGTCGGCGAGCGCGCCGACGACGCTCTCGCCGAGAACTCCGCCGTCGTAGTCCGCCACGACCACCGCGTCGGCAGCGGGAAACGCGCCCGCGAGCTCGGACACGAGCCGCCGCTCCAGCTCGTGGTCGCGGTCGCGGGGCGGCTGGTCGAAGCGGACGAGAAGCTGGGAGCCCGCGAGGACGCGCGTCTTCGTCACGGTCGGCGTCGCGGGCGAGCGCACGAGGCGCGCGCAGTCCACCGAGTTGCGCGCGAGCGCCTCCTCGAGCACGTCGCCGTCCGCGTCCGTCCCGGCGACGGCGAGGAGCGTCGTCTCGGCGCCGAGGGCGGCGGCGTTCGCCGCCGTGTTCGCCGCTCCACCGGGACAGGCCGCGCGGTTGCGTACGTCGACGACGGGGACGGGGCCCTCGCGCGAGAGCCGGGCAGCCTCGCCGCGGATGTAGACGTCGAGGATCGCGTCGCCGACGACGAGCGCGCGCAGGCCGCGGAAGCGGTCGACGAGGGCGTGGAGCTGCTGCATCCCTCCAGGTCGTGACCCGCTCGGCCGCATCGGGACCGTTCTGCCTCCGAGGGGCGATTTCGATGCACCGCCACGCGGGACGTTGCAGAACGAGGGCCGCGCGAGGTGCGGACGCGCTCGGGCGCGAACGTCGAGTCGTCGGGCGATCAGTTCTCGCCGCCCTCGTCGTCCAAGAGAGGAGATGCTCGAGCAAGCGGAAACGGCCGTTACGAGAAAGGACGAGACGATGCAGAAGATCACTCCCTGCCTGTGGTTCGACACGGAGGGCGAGGACGCGGCGACGTTCTACACGTCCGTCTTCCCCAACTCGAGGATCGTCGAGGTCAGCCGCTACGGCGAGGCGGGCCCTCGCCCTGCGGGAACCGTGATGACGGTCGCCTTTGAGCTGGAGGGCCAGCCGTTCGTTGCGCTGAACGGCGGGCCGGACTTCACGTTCAACGAAGCGATCTCGTTCCAGGTGAGCTGCGAGACCCAGGCGGAGGTGGACGAGTTCTGGAGCTCGCTCTCGGAGGGCGGTCAGGAAGGGCCGTGCGGGTGGCTGAGGGACAAGTTCGGCGTCTCGTGGCAGGTCATCCCGACGGCGCTGCCGCGGCTGCTCGGCGACCCTGACCACGAGAGGTCACAGCGCGTCATGCAGGCGATGCTGAGCATGAAGAAGATCGAGATCGACGAGCTGGAGCGGGCGGCGGCTGCGTAGGCGGCGGCGGGGCGCAAGCGAGCAGGAAAACGAGCGAGCAGGTGGCGGCGCCTGGAGGCGCCGCCACCTGCTGCCGTCCCGACCTACCCCGTCGGCGTTGGCGCCGACGCGTCGGTCTGCCAGAGACCGAACTCGTTCCCGTGCGGGTCGGTGCAGGTAGCGAACCACCCCATACCGGGAACGGGCTGGGCGTCGCCCGCTTCCCCGCCGAGCTCGCGTACGCGGCTCACGCCCGCGTTGATGTCGTCGACGTCGAAGTAGGCGCGCGTCCCGCGCTTGCCGGGCTCCATGTTCGTCAGAGCTGCCCCGCCCCGCTCGCTGATCCGGGTCATGTGGTACTCCGAGGGGCCGGGAAAGGCCTCGAACTGCCACCCGAAGAGCGAGCCCCAGAACCGACGCCCCTGCTCGGTGTCGTCGGCCGGGATCTCGATGTGCACGATCTCACCCGCCATACGCCTCCTCTCGTCGTGGTGCGCCGGACGCTGCGTCCGGCGGCGTCCCGTAACTAGACCGT
>JACVSB010000345.1 GCA_014534155.1 Thermoleophilia bacterium | reverse complement strand
GATGACGCGCATTCCCCAGCGCGACCTGCGAGAGCTCGAGGGGATGAATGCCTTCTACATCGTCCCCACGAACTGGAAGCAGTCGGTCGGCCAGATGTTCCTCACGCATCCGCCGCTCGAGAAGCGTTTGGAGCGGCTGGCGGCGATCGCGCAGGAGATGGGCCGCCCCGCGGCCCTCTAGATCGTTCGGCGGACGCCCCGGTCTGGTGCCGGGCGCGCCTGCGGCGCGCACCTCTCAACCGCGATCCTTTCCGCCATGGCCGGGGTCTGAACCCCGGACGCGGCTGACGAGGCCACGGCCGAGCGGACGCCCCGGCCGATATCCGCCGCCGCCGCATTACGCGCGTCTCTCGAGCGGAGAGACCGGGACGGCGTGCCGCTACGCTCACGCCGTGGGCCTCGGCAACATCCTCTTCGGGCGCAAGAAGCTCTCCGGCGCCAAGCTGGACAAGCTCTTCGCCCTCTCCGGCGCTCACGTCACGCTCGAGGCCGAGCTCGGGCTCCGCTCGGCGGGGGTCGCGGCGGTCGTCTTCAAGCCGCTCTCGGCCGGCGAGTTCATGCGCGCCGAGCAGGAGATCGACGAGCTCCTCGGTGTCGCGGCCGCGAGCTCCGGCTCCACGGTCCGCCGCCGCTCGGACACGTTCGGCTTCCAGTGGCTCGTCGTCCGGGACCCGGACTTCGAGGACCTCGTCACCGCCGTCCACCTCGTGAGCTCGGAGCTCGAAGCACGGGGCTTCGGTGCGCAGCTCCTCGCTGCGATCTTCCGCTTCACGGGGAGTGGCGGGCGGGCGGTCCACCTCGTCTACGGCTACAAGCGCGGCACCTTCTGGCCCTTCATCCCGGCGGGCGAAGGGCAGACGCGAGACAACGCCGAGGAGCTTCGCCTGAAGAACGAGCTCGAGGGTGAGCTGCCGATCGAGCCCGAGCTCGAGCGGTGGCTGGGCCTCTTCGACGCTCCGCTGGGCGACTGACACCCGCGCCGACACGGCCGCGGTTCGCGTCCGGCGGCCGCGCTACCGTCGAGCTGTCGCCGAGAGGAGGAGCGATGGGCGTCGAGTGGTGTGACGAGTGTGACTGCCCGGACTGCCGGCGCTAGGTAGGAACAGCGGCGCGGGCGCCGCCCCGTCGGTTGCCCGCGCCCGTGCTACTCCCCGGCGATATCCGGGATGAAGCCCTCGTGCGTCATGAGGGCGCGCGTCTCCTCGAGCGTCATGTCGCTCGGCGGGATCGTCGCATCCGAGGGGCGCAGCTCCTCGTCCGGGAGCTTCTCCCCGTTGCGGCGCACGAGCTCGAACATCTGCTCGAGGCGGTGGTCGAGCTCGGTCTCGTCGGCCGCTTCCAGTGCGGCGGCAGCCGACTCGTCGAGCGCGTTCAGCTGCTCGCGCAGGTCGTCGTCGACGCGGTACTGCCCTTCACCCATCAGGCGGACGATCACCGCTCGATCTCCTTCTGCGGCTCGCCGGAGCCGAGCTCGCCCTTCAGGCG
>JACVSB010000226.1 GCA_014534155.1 Thermoleophilia bacterium | reverse complement strand
ACGTAGTCGTAGCCCGCGACCCGGCTGACGATGGAGCCGAAGCCGAAGCCGAACGCGAGCAGGTAGATGGTCGGCTCGACCGTGGACGAGAAGGTGCTCGAGCGCCAGTACGAGGAGTAGTTGACGATCTCGCGCACGAGGACGCCCGTGAGCGCGGGCCGCTCGAGGCGCCCGAGGCGGCGCGGGCCGGCGGCGGCGGCCATCAGGCGATCTCCTCGCCGGTCAGGAGCACGAACACGTCCTCGAGGTTCGCCGGCCGTCGCTCGCCCTCGACTCGGAACCCGTTCCCGTCCGCGCCGTCGACGCCGAGCACCGAGACGCTCGTCCCCGTCCGGCGCGTCCTGAGGCCGGCGCCGACCGCCTCGGCCTCGACCTCGGCGAGCCGCGCCGGCGGCCCGTAGACCTCGAGCGCCTGCCTGCCCGCATGTTCCCGGATGAGCGCACCCGGCGGCCCAGCCGCCACGGCGGCTCCGTGCGACATGATGACGACGGTGTCCGCGAGCCGCTGCGCCTCTTCGATGTAGTGGGTGGACATGAGGATCGTCGTGCCCTCGCTGCGCAGGGAGTCCACGAGGGCCCAGAGCTCCTGGCGAACCTGCGGATCGAGGCCCACGGTCGGCTCGTCGAGGAGGACGAGACGGGGGCGGTGCACGAGCGAGCGCGCGATCAGAAGCCGGCGGCGCATTCCGCCCGAGAGCCGGTCGACCCGCGTGTCGCGGCGGTCGACGAGCTTCGCCATGGCGAGTGAACGCTCGACGGCACCCCGCCGTTCGCCCCGCCCGATCCGGTAGAGGTGCGCGAAGACCAGCAGGTTCTGCTCCACCGTGAGCGTCGTGTCCAGGTTGTCGAGCTGCGGGGTGACCCCGAGCTCGGCGCGGGCCTGCTTCGACTCCTCGGGGAGGCGCCAGCCCAGCACCTCGAGCTCGCCCTCGTCGGGGATCGCCTGCGCGGTGAGGAGACGCATCGTCGTGGACTTGCCCGCGCCGTTGGGGCCGAGGAGGCCGACGCACGTTCCGTACGGCACGTCGAGGTCGAGACCCGCGACCGCGGTGATCGGGCCGTAGCGCTTGACCGCTCCGCGGAGGCGGATCGCCAGTTCGCCCGCGGCGTTCGTCGGCTGACGCTCGCTCATCTCCATGCGCTCGTGAGACCGGGGGACGACGCAGAAGTTATCGGTCGGCCCGATGAGTTCGAGCCCTTGGAGCGGTCCCCCTGGCAATGGGGGTCTCCGCCGAGCGAAGCGTCGCCTTCACAGTGCGAGGGCCGATCGCCCCGGCCGACCTGCCGGGTCTTTGCGAGCGCGTGTGCGGGCTCCTTTCGGCCGGCGCCGCTGACGTCGTCGTCTGCGACGTTCGCACCGTCGAGCCTGACGCCGTCACGGTGGACGCGCTCGCCCGGCTCCAGCTTGCCGCCCGGCGGACGGGGTGCCGCGTGCGCCTCCGCCACGCCTCCCGCGAGCTTCGCGAGCTCGTCGCCTTCATGGGCCTGACGGACGTCCTCCCCGAGTGACGCTAGCTCGCGGCGTCGAGCCGCGGAGGGAGCCCGAACACGGGAAAGAGCTTCGCCGTCTCGAGGAAGAACGTGAGCTCGACCACCCGGCCTCCCGCGACCTCGAGAACCTGCAGCGCCCACGGCTCGTACGCGTCTCCCCGCGCGCTCGGCTTGTACTGGCCGAACGCCGGGGCGCCGTTCGCCGTCGCAGCGGAGAGCACGCGCGAGCCCCGACAGCCGACGCCCGGCCCGAGCCACCAGGCGAAGATGTCGCGCCGGCCTCGGAGCCACAGGTCGTACGGCGGCATCGACTGCGTCGCATCCTCGTGAATGAGGGCCGTAAGCGCGTCCATGTCATAGCGCTCGAACGCGTCGACGTAGCGGGCGAGGAGCGCCTGGTCGGCCTCGTCCAGCGACGCCCCTTCCGCCGTCACGCCTACCTCGCTCGCCTCGAGCGTCGCGCGTGCTCGCTGGAGCGCGCTCGTCACCGACGCGATGCTCGTCTCGAGGAGCTCGGCCACCTCCGACGCCTTCCAGCGCAGCACCTCGCAGAGGATGAGCACCGCGCGCTGCCGCGCCGGGAGGTGCTGGAGCGCGGCCACGAACGCGAGGCGGAGCGTCTCGCGGGCAAGCGCCACCTCGGCGGGGTCCCCGTCGGGGACGGCGCGACCGTCGGGAATCGGCTCGAGCCAGGGGACGTCCGGGGTGTGCAGGTTCTCGGCCACCGGCTCGCGCGCCGGCCCGAGGTCCATCGGACGTGCGCGCCGCTCGCGACCCTTGAGCATGTCGAGGCAGACGTTGGTCGCGATCCGGTAGAGCCACGAGCGCAGCGCTGACCGGCCCTGGAAGCGGTCGAGCCCCCGCCAGGCCCGGATCATCGTCTCCTGAACCGCGTCCTCGGCCTCGAAGGGCGAGCCGAGCATCCGGTAGCAGTAGCCCGTGAGCTCGGCCCGGTGGACCTCGAGACGGTCGGCGACGGCGGGTGCGGCGGTGGCGGTAGCGTCGGTCACGGTGCCATCCTAGGCGTCTCCTCCCCGCCGTGACGCAGGCGCGCGCCGGGCCATGCGAGAAGATGCGGCGCAGGCCCACGCCGACCGAGGAGGAACGATGCTTCGCGAGTTCAGAGACTTCGTCTTCAGGGGCAACATCATCGAGCTGGCCGTGGCGTTCGTCATGGGCCTTGCCTTCGCAGCCGTCGTCAACTCCCTTGTACAGAACCTCGTCATGCCGGTGATCGCGATGATCATCGGGAAGCCGGACTTCAGCGAGCTTACGTTCACGATCAACGACGCGGTCTTTCGCTACGGCGCCTTCATCACGGACGTGATCCAGTTCCTCGCCATCGCAGCAGCGGTGTTCTTCTTCATCGTCAAGCCCGTGCAGGCGATGCTCGCCCGACTGCGCCGCGAGCCGGCCGAGGAAGGCATGCCCGACGAGGAGCGACGCCACCAGGAGCTCCTCGCGGCTCTCGCGCGCGTCGGGCGCTGAGAGCGCTGCTGCCCACGCCCGCGTGGCTCGTTGCCGATGTGT
>JACVSB010000397.1 GCA_014534155.1 Thermoleophilia bacterium | reverse complement strand
CTCGTCGAGTCGGCGCGGCGGAACGCCGAACTCGGCAACGAGCGCGTGGCGCTCTTCGAGGTGGCTCGGGTCTACCTCCCGAGCGGCGCCGAGCTCCCCGACGAGCGCTGGCACGTGGCGGGCGTGACCGAGGGTGGGTTCTTCCGGGCCAAGGGCGCAGTCGAGACGCTCTACGCAGCGCTCGCCCTCCAGGCGACCTTCGAGCGGACGCGGCGCGAGGGCCTCCACCCGGGCAAGGCGGCCGCCGTCCCGCACGGGTGGGTGGGAGAGCTGCATCCGGCCGTCCTCTCCGGCGGCTGGGGCGCGTGGGAGCTCGACCTGGACGCGCTCGCACTCGACGTGCGCGGCGCGCACGCGTACGAGGACGTGGTCACCTACCCGGCTGTGCGCCAGGACCTCGCCTTCGTCGTCCCCGAGGACGTCGCGGCCGGCGACCTCGTTGAGGCGGCCCGGACGGCGGCGGGCGAGCTTCGCGAGATGCGCCCCTTCGACGTCTACCGCGGGGATCAGGTACCGGAGGGCCACAAGTCGATCGCCTTCCGGGTCGCCTTCCAGTCCCCTGAACGCACCCTCTCGGACGAGGACGCCCGCGCGATCCGCGAGTGCGTCGTGGCCGAGCTCGCGCGCCGCTTCGGCGCCGAGCTTCGGGCGTAGACGGACCGATCGGATCCGAAATGCGAGCGTGCGGCCCCTGGCGCCGCCGCATGGTCTCGTCTAGGATCCGATATCTCCCTTGGAGAAACGACGCGAAGGAGGAGCTGCGGCCATGAGTGAGAACGGAGGCGCCCCGAAGGAGGCCGGCCGGGAGTGGGAGACGAGCGAGCGCTGGAAGGGCGTCGAGCGGCCCTACACCGCCGCGGACGTCGCGCGGCTCGCCGGCCCGGTTCACGTCGAGCACACGGTCGCACGGCGGGGCGCCGAGCGGCTCTGGCAGCTTCTCCACGAGGACGAGTACGTGGCGGCGCTCGGCGCCCTCACCGGCGGGCAGGCCGTGCAGATGGTGCGCGCGGGCCTG
>JACVSB010000042.1 GCA_014534155.1 Thermoleophilia bacterium | reverse complement strand
GAGCTTCCGTCGTACACGAACGCCGCCGTGGAGCTCTTCGTGGGGCAGGCGGCGAAGCTCGAGTACGTCTCGATCCAGAACCTCTCGCGCGAGACGTGGCACTTCGCCTCGCACCACGCGCGCGTGGAGCGTGACGCGGAGCTCGACTGGGTGGCCGGCGGCTTCGGGTCGAAGAAGGGCAAGGTGCGGATCCAGAACGACCTGGCAGGACCGGGCGCGACCTCCCGCGTCACGGGCGCGTACTTCGCCGACGGGTTCCAGCACCTGGACTACGACACCTTCCAGGAGCACGTCGCCCCGTCGACCACGTCGGACTTCGCGTTCAAGGGCGCGCTCCGCGACCGTGCGACTGCCGTCTGGCGGGGGATGATCCGCGTCGAGCCGGACGCCCAGAAGACGAACGCCTACCAGGAGAACCGCAACCTCCTGCTCTCCGAGCGCGCTCACGCCGACTCGATCCCGGGCCTCGAGATCATGGCGAACGACGTCCGCTGCACGCACGGGGCGACGATCGGCCAGGTGGACCGCGAGCAGCTCTTCTACCTCATGGCCCGCGGGCTCTCGCGGGCGGAGGCCGAGCGTCTGATCGTCCGGGGCTTCTTCGCGGACATCCTCGACCGGATCGAGCTCGACCCCGTGCGCGACGCTCTCGCCGGCGTGCTCGAGGCGCGCATCCCGCACGCGTAAGCGGGCTGCTACCCTCCGCCGGCACGTCAAACCAGAGCGCGTTTTCGGTTCGGCCTAGTCCTTCCTGACGTGTTCGTGGAACGTCGGGAAGGAGGTGTATCCATGGCGACCGGAACCGTGAAGTGGTTCAACGACGAGAAGGGGTACGGGTTCATCACCCCGGACGACGGCTCCAAGGATCTGTTCGTCCACTTCTCGAACGTCGCCGGCGAGGGCTTCAAGACGCTCGCCGAGGGGGCGCGCGTCGAGTTCGAGCCGCGCCAGGGGGCGAAGGGCCCCGAGGCGACCTCCGTCGCAGTCGTCGCGTAGGGCGCCTCGGCTTGCAGGGCCGTGCGCTCGCGCCGAGCGGCGGCCCTGCGCCCGGCGCCTCGGTCAGCGGACGTGGCGCCGGTACGATGTCCCCATGCCGGCTGCGCCTCTCGCGAGGCTCGACGTGGGGGCGCTGCGCGCCGATTTTCCGCTTCTCGCGCGTCCGATGCACGGGAAGCCGCTCGCATACCTGGACTCGTCCAACTCCGCGCAGAAGCCGCGCCAGGTGCTGGACGCCGAGCGCCGCTACTACGAGACGTCGTACGCGAACGTCCATCGGGCGGTCTACGAGCTTGGCGAGCTGGCCACGGCCGGGTACGAAGCGGCGCGCGACAGGGTCCGCGACTTCCTGAACGCCGAGAGCGCGCGAGAGGTCGTCTTCACGCGAGGGGCGACGGAGGCGCTCAACCTCGTGGCGTACGCCTGGGGCCTCGACAACCTCGGGCCGGGCGACGTCGTCGTCGTCACGGAGCTCGAGCACCACTCGAACTTCGTTCCCTGGCAGTACATCGCGCAGCGGCGCGGCGCGCGCCTCGCCGCGATCCCCGCGGCCGACGGGGAGCTCGAGCTCTCCGCGCTGGACGAGATCGCCGCGCAGGGCCGGGTGAAGCTCCTCGCCGTCGGGTACGTGAACAACTCGCTCGGCACGGTCAACCCCGTCTCGGAGCTGGCGGCATGGGCGCAGGAGCAGGGCGCGCTGACGGTCGTCGACGCGTGCCAGGCGGCGCCGCACCGGCACATCGACGTGCAGGCCCTCGGCGTCGACTTCCTGGCCTTCACCGGGCACAAGATGTGCGGCCCGACCGGGATCGGAGCCCTCTGGGGGCGGCGCGAGCTGCTCGAGCGGATGTCGCCGTACGAGCTCGGCGGCGAGATGATCCGCTCCGTGTCGCTCGAGCGCACGACGTGGAACGAGCTCCCGCACAAGTTCGAGGCCGGGACGCCGCCCTTCGCGCAAGCCGTCGCGCTGGGCGCGGCCATCGAGTACCTGGAGGGGGTCGGGCTGGAGGCGATCGAGGCGCACGAACGGGATCTGACGGAGTACGCGCTCGCGCGCCTCGGCGAGCTCGACGGCATCACGGTCTTCGGCCCCCCGGCGGAGCGCCGCGGGGGCATCGTCTCCTTCGACCTCGCGGGCGTGCATCCGCACGACGTGGCGCAGATCCTCGCGTGGGAGGGGATCGCCGTGCGCGCGGGTCACCACTGCACGCAGCCGCTCATGGCGCGCCTCGGCGTTGCGGCGACCACCCGCGCGAGCTTCTACCTCTACACGTTGCGCGAGGAGATCGACGCGCTGATCGAGGGCCTCCACAAGGTCCGGCGGACGTTCGCGTAGCGTCACGGTCGCTCCCCGGCGGGCGGGCATCGCGTCGTTACGATGCGGGCGTGTCTGAGTTCGACGCGATGTACCGCGAGGTCATCCTCGACCACTACAAGAACCCGCGCGGCCACGGCGAGATGGAGGGTGCCGACGCCGAGGCGGAGGGCCAGAACCCGCTCTGCGGCGACGAGGTCGCGATCTACGTCGCCTTCGAGCCCGACGGAGAGACGATCCACGACGTCAAGTTCCGAGGGCGCGGCTGCGCCATCAGCCAGGCCGCCACCTCGATGCTGACGGGGATCGTCAAGGGCCGCACCGCGGGTGACATCGCGAACATGCCCCGCGACGAGCTCCTGGAGGAGATCGGGATCCCGCTTACGCCCGTGCGCCTCAAGTGCGCGCTGCTCGGCCTGGGCGTCCTCAAGGTCGCGCTCCATCGAGCGAAGGGCACGCCCCTCCCGGAGGAGTGGGCGGGCATGGACGAGCTCCAGATCAGCTAGTCCGTGGCCGAGCTCACGGTCTGCCCGCTCGACGAGCTGCCGCCGGGGACGATGAAGCTCGTGCACGCGGGCGAGATTTCGGTGGGCGTCTACAACGTCGCCGGCGAGCTGTACGCGATCGAGGACCGCTGCTCGCACGACGACGGGCCCCTCGTGGAGGGCGACTGGGAGCCCGACGAGGCCGTCGTCGTCTGCCCGCGTCACGGCGCCGAGTTCGACATCCGGACGGGCAGGGCGCTGACCCTCCCGGCCTACCTCCCGGTCGAGACGTTCCCCGTTCGCATCGACTCCGGCCTCGTCAAGGTTGACGTCACGTAGGGGCGTCGGCGGCGCGCCCTGTCGACGGCCGCGTGTCGGGACGAGCTCGGCCGCAGTTCGGCAGACGCCGCCCGCCCCGGCCCGGCGTGACCCCCGGCGTGTCTCCACGCGCCCGGTGAAGCGTTGCCACGCACGCCGTCCGCGACGAGCCGACGCGGCGTAGGATCACCCCGTGAGCGAGCGCGAGCGCCGCGTGGGCAAGAACGAGGCCCTCTTCCGGGAGGTGAACGAGCGCATCCGGGAGATCACGACGTACGGCGGCGACGTCGAGTTCCTGTGCGAGTGCGGGGACCCGACCTGCGCCCGGCCGATCCTGATGACGATCGCCGAGTACGAGGCGGTGCGCGCGAACGCGGCCCGCTTCTTCGTGGTGCGCGGACACGAGATCGCGGACGTGGAGACGGTCGTGGACGAGAACGACCGCTTCGCGGTGGTCGAGAAGCACGCGGGCTTTCCCACGAATCTGGCCGTGGAGAGGGATCCGCGCTCCTAGGCGTGCTCGACGGCCGCGTCCTGGACGTCCTCGCCCGCCTCGAGCGCGAGGACGCGGAAGAGCGCGAGCGCGGCATTCCGCCGATGCAGCGCTCTCGCGCGGTCGCGCCGACGACCGGGCGCTTCCTCTTCTCGCTCGTCGCCCCGCAAGAGGGGTGCGAGGTGCTGGAGATCGGCGGCTCCCGGGGCTACTCGTCGATCTGGCTCGGCGCCGGCGTCCGCTACCTGGGCGGCCGGGTCCTCTCGCTCGAGCACGACCCGGGCAAGGTGGAGGCCTGGCGCCAAAGCGTCGAGGCCGCAGGCCTCGGCGACTGGGTCGAGCTCGCTCCCGGCGACGCCTTCGCCACGCTCGAGCGGCTGGAGGACGTGTTCGACGTCGTCTTCCTGGATGCCGAGAAGGACGACTACGAGGAGCTCTTCGCGCTCGCACGCCGCCACGTCGAGCCCGGCGGCCTGGTCGTGGCCGACAACGTGCTCTCCCACGCCGACACGCTCGCGGACTACAGCGCGGCGAGGCAGGCAGACCCAACGCTCTCGAGCGTGACCGTCCCGCTCGACCGCGGCCTCGAGCTCACCGTCGTGGTCGGAGCGCCGCACCACGCCGAGCCGTCGGGGTAAGCGCCGGCGGGAGTTCGCGGCTATCATCGGGCCACCACGGAAAGGAGGTGGTCCGACTGAGTTACGACGACTGTACGGGCAGTGGAGGTACTCGCACGTAGAGGCGTGTCCCCGGGACCTACGGGGAATCGCCTAGCCAGCGTAGGGGGCTGAAGCGCCTCTGCGGAATCCAGGCGAGGCACCGATTGCTTTACGCGGGGCCCTTCGGGGCCCCGCTCGTTTCTCCCGCGGCTACCCCTCGGCGCTCGCGCCGTGGAAGTCGCGCTCGGTGTAGGGGTAGCCCTGCGGCCTCTCGCCGTGCGGGTCCCCGCCGGCGAGGTCGAGGGCCGCGGCGGCCTCGAATCCGACCCGCTGCGCGGCGGCTTCGTTGTCCCACCAGGTCGCGCCCGTCTTCGAGAAGCCGTAGACGATCTCGAAGCCGACGCCGCGCGCGCTCAGCGCGGCCCACACGAGGCGGAACGCGTCTGCGGGCGAGAGCCACATAGGGCGGCTCGGCCCGTCCGGTGGCTCGTCGGAGAACGCACCGATCCGGAGCGCGACCACCTCGAGCCCGAACTTGTCCGCGTACAGGCTCCCCAGCGCCTCCCCGGCCACCTTGCTCACGCCGTACAGCGAGTCGGGACGCGGCCGGTCGCGGGGCGAGACGGACTCGCCGCGCCCATAGAACCCTGTGGCGTGGTTCGAGCTCGCGAAGACGACGCGCCGGACGCCCGTTGTCCGGGCGGCTTCGAAGACGTTGAAGGTCGCCCGGACGTTCGCGTCCAGCAGCCGCTCCCACGCGGCCTCGGTCGGGATCGCGCCCAGGTGCACGATTGCGTCCATGCCGTCCGCCGCCTCCCGGGTGGAGGCCGCGTCCGCGAGGTCGAGGACCCGCGCCTCTTCCCGCTCGCTCTCCGCCCGAACGCCTTCGACGTCCACGAGCCGAAGCAGCTCGACGCGGTCACGGAGCGCGGGGCGAAGCGCCCGCGCGATCCGGCCTGCCCCGCCGGTCAGAAGGACCCGCACGGGCCTAGCCCACGGCCCGGCGGATCTGCTCGTCCAGCCCGATCGGGCGGACGCCGAACTCCTCCACGGCCGGCCCGATGTCCGTGACGTTGTCGCCGAAGGAGAGCATCGTCACTCCCCCCGGGGCACCGCGCGTGGGCGGCAGCAGGTTCCCGAGCGCGGCCGCGGCGCGCAGGAGCCCCAGGGGCAGCGTGGGGTTCGCCCTCCGCTTCCCGAGAATCCGCTCGACCCGGTCCCAGAGCTCTCGCCACGTCACGACCTCGGCGCCGCCGAGCTCCCAGGTTCCGTTCGTCCCCTTCCCGTGGACGGCGGCGGCGGTGAAGAAGGAGGCGACGTCGGCGGCCCAGATCGGCTGCAGCCGGAGGTCGGGGACGACCACGGGCACGACGGGCGAGAAGCGGACGACCCGAAGCGCCGCCTGGAGCACGCCGCCGTCCGGGGCGAAGACGAAGCTCGGGCGGAAGATCGCGTACGGAATCCCGGAGGCCTCCACCGCCTCCTCCTGCTCCCACTTGGCGCGGAAGTAGGGCGTGAGCTCCTTCGTCCCCTCGCCGGTTCCGAGCGCGCTCATGAGCACCACGCGGCGGACGCCCGCGTCGCGCGCGGCCTCGAGGAGCGCGCGCGTTCCGGCCACCATGACCCGGTCGAAGGCGTCCTCGGGGCCGAGCAGGATCGCGACGAGGTGGACGACGGTGTCGCATCCCGCCACGGCGCGCCGGAGGCTCGCGAGATCCGTCATGTCGCCTGCAGCGAGCGAGCAGCCCCAGGCTTCGGCCGTGCGCGCCGCGCGCGACGCGGGGTTGCGTGCGAGGACGCGCACCTCGGCGCCCTCCGTGCGCAGGGCGTGGACGATCTTCGGCCCCACGAACCCGGTCCCGCCGGTGACGAGGATCACGCGAAGTTCCTCCAGTAGCGGCTCGGGGTTGGGCCCGACTGGCCCTGGTACTTGGAACCGAGCGCCGCCGCGCCGTACGGCGTGGAGGCCGGCTCGCTGAGCTGGACGAAGGAGAGCTGCCCGATCTTCATCCCGTAGTAGATCGTGATCGGGAGGTTGGCGACGTTCGAGAGCTCGAGCGTGACGTGGCCGTCCCAGCCGGGATCGACGAACCCGGCGGTCGAGTGGATGAGGAGGCCGAGCCGTCCCAGGGAGCTCTTCCCCTCGAGCCTCGCGACGAGGTCGTCGGGAAGCGTCACGCGCTCGAGCGTGGAGCCGAGCACGAACTCGCCGGGATGCAGGATGAAGGGCTCGTCGCCGTCGACGGAGACGAGCTCCGTGAGGTCCTCCATCGGCTCCCTCACGTCGATGTACGGGTAGCGCGAGTTCCGGAAGACGCGGAAGAGCCGATCGACGCGGACGTCGACGCTGGACGGCTGCACCAGCTCGTCGTCGAAGGGGTCGATCCCGATCCTGCCGTTCTCGACGAGCCGGCGGATCGCGCGGTCGGAGAGGACCATCGCGGCCAATCTATCCGCCTGCAGGCCGCCGCCCGCTAGAGTCCGCGCGTGGCGACGACCGCGTCCATCCGGCTCGCGACCGACGTCCCCGGGCCGCTCAGCCGCTCGACGCTCGAGCGGAAGGAGGCGGTGATCGCCGAGCCGCTCTCGATCTACCTTCCGCTCGTCATCGCGGAGGGCCGCGGAGCGACGCTCACCGACGTGGACGGCAACACGTTCCTCGACTTCACCGGGGGGATCGGCTGCCTTGCGGTGGGACACTCGCACCCCCGCGTCGTCGAGGCCGCCCAGGAGCAGCTCGGCCGCTTCACGCACACAGACTTCACGATCGTCCCCTACGAGAACTACGTCGCCCTGGCCGAGCGCCTCGCCGAGCTCGCGCCGATCTCCGGGGACGTCCGCTGCGGCTTCTTCAACTCGGGGGCCGAGGCGGTCGAGAATGCGATCAAGTTCGCGCGCTCCTACACGCGGCGTCCGGCGGTGATCGCCTTCGACGGCGGGTTCCACGGCCGCACGCTGCTCGCGATGAGCCTGACCTCGAAGGTCCACCCGTACAAGGCGGGCCTCGGCCCCTTCGCTCCCGAGGTGTACCGGGTCTCGTTCCCCGACTCCTACCGTGGCCCTGACGCCGAAGCGGCGCTCGACGAGCTTCGGCGCGCGTTCAAGACTCGTGTCGCCGCCGAGGAGGTTGCCGCCATCATCCTGGAGCCGGTTCAGGGCGAGAGCGGGTTCATCGTCCCGCCTCGGGAGTTCGTGGAGGGCGTCCGCCGGGTCGCGGACGAGCACGGGATCGTGCTCGTCGTGGACGAGGTTCAGACGGGGTTCGGCCGCACCGGCCGGATGTTCGCGATCGAGCACTACGGCGTCGAGCCGGACCTCATGACGGTCGCGAAGTCGATCGCAGCGGGCCTGCCGCTCTCGGGTGTCGTCGGCCGGGCGGAGATCCTCGATGCCCCGGGCGACAGCGCGATCGGCGGAACCTACGTTGGCAACCCGGTCTCGATCGCGGCCGCGCACGCCGTCCTCGACGTCATCGAGGAGGAGCGCCTCGTCGAGCGCGCGAACGAGCTCGGCGCGACCATCCGCGCGAGGATGGAGTCCTGGCGCGACCGCCACGCGTTCGTCGGCGACGTGCGGGGCCTGGGAGCGATGCTCGCGGTCGAGATCGTGGAGAGCCGCGAGAGCAAGGCGCCGGACGCCGAGCTCGCGACGGCGATCGTCGAGGCTGCGGCCGCCCGCGGGCTCCTCCTGCTCAAGGCAGGTCTGTACGGCAACTGCATCAGGGTGCTCGTTCCGCTCGTCGTCACGGACGAGCAGCTGGACGAGGCGCTCGGGGCCTGGGAGGACGCGTTCGCGCACGTCGCGGGCGACGGCCGGGCGGAAGCCCCGGTCGACGCCGAAGCCGCCACGACGTAAGCCCGGCGGCGAAGATGCGGGCAAGATTTGCCCGTGGACGTCGGGACCGTCGTCGCCGGCCGCTACCGCCTCGAGGAGATCCTCGGCGTCGGCGGGATGTCGACCGTCTTTCGCGCGCACGACGGCGTGCTCGAGCGTGACGTCGCGCTGAAGGTGCTCCACCCCCTGCTCTCGCAGGACGCGCAGTACGTTGAGCGCTTCCGCCGCGAGGCTCGCGCGATCGCGCGGCTCTCGCACCCGAACATCGTCACGGTCATCGACCGAAGCCAGGCCGAGGGGCGCCAGTACATCGTGTTCGAGCTTGTGCGGGGGCTGAACCTGAAGCAGCTCGCGCTCGGGGGACCGCTCCCGGCCGCGCAGGCGCTTGCGCTCGCGCACCAGACCGGGCGCGGTCTGGCTTTCGCGCACGAGAACGGGATCGTCCACCGCGACGTGAAGCCGCAGAACGTCCTCGTCGACCGCGACGGCGTCGCGAAGGTGACGGACTTCGGAATCGCGCGGGCGAGCGGCGGCGACGAGGGGCTCACCCAGACGGGCACGATCCTCGGCACGAGCGACTACCTGTCGCCGGAGCAGGCCGTCGGGCAGCCCGTCGACGAGCGCTCCGACCAGTACTCGCTGGGAGTCCTGCTCTTCGAGCTCCTGGCGGGAGAGCTGCCGTATCGCGGCGACTCCCCGGTCGCGGTCGCGATGAGCCATCTGCACGACCCCGTGCCAAGCGTCCGCGATCTTCGCCCGGAGCTCTCGCCGAGGCTCGACGACGTCCTCCGTCGCGCCATGGCGAAGCGGCCCGAGGATCGCTTCCCGTCGCTCGATGCGCTCCTCGCCGCCCTCGAGGCGTGCACGGCCGAGGAGGCGGGCGAGCGCGGCGAGCGCGAGAACGCGGCCACGCAGGTCCTTCCTGCGGCGGAGCGCCCGGCCCCGCGCGGGCGCGACCGCCCCCGTCCCGCGCGCCGCCGCGTGCCGTGGCCGCTCCTTCTGGGCTTGCTCGTCCTCGTGGCGGCCGCCCTCGTTGTGGGCGCCCTGGCGACGGGGCGCTTCGATCCGGGCGCTGACGGCGCTGCCGGGGCTGGCGGCGCCCGCCTTCGCGCCGTCAGCGACTACGACCCGATCGGCGGCGACGGCGAGCATCCCGAGCTCGTCTCCGCGGCGACCGACGGAAGGCCCGAGACGTACTGGACGACCGAGACGTACGGCAGCTTCCAGAAGGAGGGCGTCGGCCTCGTGCTCGACGCGGGCCGCGGCGTCGAGCTGCGCAAGGTGAGCGTCGCCTCGGACACGCCCGGCTTCACCGCGCGTGTTCGCGCGGCGCGGAGCGCGAGGGGCCGCTGGACGGATGTCTCGGACGAGCAGCGGGTGGGCGAGAGGACGAGCTTCGAGCTCGACACGCGCGGGCGCGAGTACCGCTACTACCTGCTCTGGATCACCGCGCTCGACGGGCGCGCGCACGTGAACGAGGTGCGGGCGGGGTAAGGCTAGAAGCGGAGGCCGCGGCGCCGCTCACTGCGCGCGAGCGCGAGCTCGACGAGGCGATCGAGCAGCATCTCGTACGGGATCCCGGAGGCGTCGAAGAGCTTCGCGTACACGCTCGTCGCGGTGAAGCCGGGGATCGTGTTCAGCTCGTTCACGAGCACCGCTCCGCCGGGCCGCACGAAGAAGTCGACGCGGGCCATGCCCTCGCAGTCGGCGGCGACGAACGCCTGGACCGCGAGCTCCTGCACGCGCGCCGCCGCGTCCTCGCCGATCCGCGCGGGAACGATGAGGTCCATCCCGTCCTCGGCGTACTTCGCCTCGTAGTCGTACCAGTCGCTTGCGAGCGGGACGATCTCGCCGGGGAGGGAGGCGACAGGGTTCTCGTTCCCGAGGACGGAGCACTCGACCTCCACGCCCTCGACGAACTCCTCCAACAGGATCTTCTCGTCGTGCTCGAACGCGAGGCCGAGGGCGTCGGGGAGCTCCTCGGGGGCCCGCACGATGGAGATCCCGATGCTCGAGCCGAGCCGGGCGGGCTTGACCACGACGGGGAAGCCGAACGGGCTCTCGATCCGCCGCTCGTCCCACCGGCGCAGTG